>DASVNL010000222.1:0-4983 GCA_036383875.1 Thermoanaerobaculia bacterium | reverse complement strand
CTCACGATCGTCCACGGCTCTTCCTCACTTCCGTCAGGCGGTGGCTCGCGGTGGCGTCGAGGTCGAGGTGGTAGACCTGCTTGAGCTCCGCGATCTTCTGCAGCGACTCGCGCCCGAAGGGCGGCTTGTTCTCGAACGCGTGCAGGACGATGCCTTCGATCAGATCGCCGAAGCTCATGTCGTGATACTCGGCCAGCCCTTTGAGGACTTTGACCAGGCGTTTCTCCATGCGCACGCCGGTCTGGATGCGCTCCACGGGGATCGGCTCTTTCGTTGTCATGAGACCATGGTACCTATGTACCACGGTGCGTTGCAACCTCGGTTACTTGTGCAGGATCTCCGCGATGGCTGCGTCCTTCTCCTTCCACACGCCTTCCACCCACGTCTTGAGGGCATCGCGCGCCGGACCCGGCTCGGTCACCGCGGCGTCCCCGAAGCCTTCCGGGATGTCGAGGCGTCGCGCGTGCACGCGGATCCATGGGAGCTTGTTAGTCACGAAGTCGAGCATGGTCACGTCGCGGCGCGGATAGACGAGCGTGACGTCGATGATCGCGTCGAGTTGATCGCCCAATGAGGCGAGGACGAAGCTGATGCCGCCGACGCGCGGGCGCAGCAGGAAGCGATACGGCGACTGCTGGTCTTCATGTTTGTCGCGCGTGAAGCGCGTGCCTTCGACGAAGTTGAGGATCGCGACGGGGATGCGCCGGTAGCGCTGGCAGAAGCGTCGCGTGGTCTCGAGGTCGCGGCCACGTTTCTCCGGATGTTGCTTCAGATACTCCGGCGAGTAGCGGCGCATGAACGGAAACTCGAGCGCCCAGCAGGCCTGTCCCGCGATCGGGAACCAGATCAGGACCTGCTTGAGAAAGAAGCGGATGAACGCGGTCTTGCCGTGAAACGCGCGCAGCACCGCGAAGATGTCGACCCACGAGACGTGGTTGGCGATGACGAGGTAGTGGGCGTTGGGGTCGAGGTCGCCGAGGCCGGTGATCTCCCACTTGGTGTCGAGGAAGGTGTCGAAGATGCGATCGTTCGTCGCGACCCACAAGTCCGCGAACGACGACAGCCGCAGGATGACCTGGCGTCGCGTCTCGCCGAACGTCAACAACTTGACGAGTCCGCCGAGGAGAACGATCGTTCCCCACAGCAGCAGGTTGAAGATCATGCAGACGCCGATGCAAATCGCCCGAAGCACCGGCGGAGTCTACAATTCCTCGGCGTGCTCCCGCCCCTCGAAGACGACCCGCGCTTCGCCTCGGCGTTGCGCCATTTCGACGAGGGCGACTGGCTCGAGGCGAGCGATCTCTTCGAAGAGCTCTACTTCGAAGCCGTCCGCGATGAAGTCGCGCTCGTGCGCTTCCTGTTGCAGATCAGCACGGGCTTTCATCACGTCGCGCGCGGACAGCGCCGCGCGGCGCGAGAGCGGCTCGAGGAAGGACTGCGCGGAATCGCGGACATCAAAAACGCGCGGGGAGTCGATGTGGGATCGATTCGCGCGCGCGTCGAAGAAGAACTGAAGCGGATTTAGTGGTGATCGTGCTCTGACGGCGGGTTCTTCGGCTGCGCGGGCGGGACGATTCCGTCCGGCGTCTTCTTCTCGTACAACTCGCGGACGCAGCCGAGGTGCTCCAGCACTTTCTCGCGGTCGACGCCCGGCGCGTCGCCGCGACCTTCGACCCATGCCTGCGTGCATTCGCCGCAGCACGGACCATTCGCGGCGATGACCGTCCGGCAGTGACATTCGCCCGCGGTGAGCGCGCATTGTTTGCACGCGGGCTTCACGCAGCAGTCGTACATCCCGTTGGCTTTCAGTTCGTCCTGAAACTTGTCGATCTCGGAGATGAGCAACGCCTGCTTTTCGGCGAGCGGCTGCGCGGCGAATGAAGCGCTCAGCGCGTCGTCGACCTTCACCTTGCGGGCCGCGGTCTCCGTGCGCGGCTTCGCCATGTCTGGACCGCCGTGCTGTGCCTTGTAGGCGGCACATGAAGACAGAAGGAGGACGACGGGGAGCAGGCGAGCCAGCGGCTTCATGGAGTCATTGTAGCGCCGCGCATTGAGAGGACGCGCACGAGTCCGGCCCCCGCGAACGCGCCGAAGAACGCGAACAGGCCGGCGCGCCAGTCGAGCTCTTTCCACCCGCCGAAGTCGAGGGCAGTCGCCACGACGCCGAGGAGAAACGCGACGATGACGGCCGCGGCGAGCTCGCCGATCCACCTGCGCGATCGTCCGTGCGGAATGATCCTCGCAAGCACGAACGCCAAAGCACCGGATCCGATCCAAAGAAGGATTCCCACCGCCCCGATTATGACGCCTCAGCAGTTAGCACGGAACTCGCAAGGGGTGGCGAAGCTGAGGAGACACGTATGCCGGAAACAGCTCGAACGACGACAGATCGAAACAACCCGAACAACAAGATTCTGGCGATCGAAGACGACCCCGAGGTTCTTGCTCTGTACAAGTCGTACCTGCAGAAGCGGGGCTACGACGTGCTCTCCGCAACCGGCGCCATCGAGGGGATGAACCTGCTCTCCGCGAATCCCGACACGAAACTGATCCTGCTCGACCTGAACCTGCCGGGCATGAGCGGCGAGGAGTGGATCGCGTGGTATCAGCAGCAGGGGAAGCGGACACCCGTCGTCGTGGCGTCAGGAAAAGGCGACATCCTGACCATCACCAAAGGCAACAACATGACGGCCGCGCTCACGAAGCCGTTTCACATGGAAGAGCTTCAGGAGCTGATCGAAGTGTTGCTCGCGGACGACTGGCACGATCAGGTGTCGGTCGACAAGAAGCTGCACTGAGCGGCTAGGAGTTGCCGCCGTCGTTCCCGATCGCCTCGACCGGACAGTTGTCCATCGCGTCTTTGCAGAGCATCTCTTCCTCTGCCGTTTCCGGCTGCTTGAAGACGTACGAGAAACACTGGTCGTCGTTGCGCGTGAAATTCACGGGCGCGGTCTCACGACAGAGATCGCAATCGATACATTGGGAGTCAACGTAATAGCGGCCGGGAGTCTGACCCGGCACTTTGTCATTCGGATCGGCCATTTTGAGTTTTGATTCGGGTGAACCGTGCGTCTCACTTTACGACGCAAATCAACCAGGAGGTTTTGTGAAAAGATTTCTTCTCTCTCTCATGCTGACGACGGTGGCCGCGACCACCGCGATTGCGCAGGCGGCGCAGACTACCCCGCCGATGATGCCGGAGTCCATAACGGTTACCGGTAGCGGAAAGTCCACGGTCGCTCCCGATCGATTCACATTCACGCTCGGCGTGCAGACGATCGCACCGACCGTCGACGAAGCCGTGAACGAGAACAACAAGAAGGTCGCCGCGGTGATCGCCGCGTTGAAGAAAGCCGGCGCCGGGGACAAGGACATCCAGACGTCGCAGTTCAACATCTGGCCGCAGCAGGATTATCAGGAGGGCCGTCTGCCGCGCATCCTCGGCTACCAGGTCTCCAACAACGTCACCGTCCGCTCCACGAAGATCGCCGACGCCGGCCGTCTCCTCGGCATCGCGTTGAACAACGGCGTCAACACGTCGTCGGGCATCAACTTCGAAGTCTCGAATCCGCTCACCGGTCGCGAACAGGGACTGCGTGCGGCGGTTGACGATGCGCGTGCGAAGGCAGCGCTCCTCGCGCAGGCCGCGGGCCGTTCAATTGGTCGCGCGATCGTGATCAGCGAAGGCGTGCAGTCCGGACCTCCGCCGATGCCGATGTACGCCCGTGCCGCTGCGATGGAAGCGAAGGTCAGCGACGTGCCGGTGGAGTCGGGATCGCAGGAGCTTTCGTACACCGTCACGGTCACGTACGAGCTCCGCTAACGTTATTCCCATCAGTTGTTTAGGCACCTCCGTTGCACTAGGTAAGAGTGCGAAAGGAGGATGAATGGAGAATCGTGAGAGAGATCGCGTAAGCCAGCGAACGACTTCCACCGAGGCGGGCGAGCTGAACCGGCACGTCGAGGAGGAGAAGGGACGCGAGCGCAACAGCGGTACGAGCGCCGAGTTCGGACAGAACATCGGACGCTCAGAAAATCTCGAAGGAGGAACCATGAACAACAACCGCAACGACAAAGACAAACTGAACAACGCGAACACTGACCGCGAACAGTCGCGCCGGGACATCGGCAGTGACTACAGTTCGTCGACGGACCGTTCGAGCTCGGTCGGCAACATGGGTGGCGGCTCCGACATCGATCGCAGCAGCAGCCGCAAACCCCGCGAGAGTGAAGGCGAAGTCGGCACCAGCAAAAGCTCCGGGAGTTTCGGAGACTCGAGCGAAGGGCGACACTAACAGCAGCAACAGCAACATCATCTGGCAATGACAATTGAAGAGGCCGCGCAGTACGCGCGGCCTTTTCGTTTATGATCGCCGCGGCTCCGAACCATGTCCGAAATCACGATTTCACCGGCCACACCGGACGATCTCCAGCCGATCAAAGCGCTGCTCGTTGCGAGCGGACTTCCGACTGCGGGCGTCGACGATCACTGGAAGACGTTTCTCATCGCGCGCGACGGCGACACGTTCGTCGGCTGCGGCGGCGCGGAGGCGTATCAGTTCGTCGCGCTGATCCGTTCGGTTGCAGTCGTGCCCGAGTATCGCAGTCACGGAATCGGACGGAAGCTCGTGCGCCAGTTGCTCGATCGTCTCGCGTCGCGCGGACTGCGCGAGTTCTATCTGCTGACGACGACGGCCGAGGCGTACTTCAAGAGGCGTGGGTTCAAGCCGATCGATCGCGATGAGGTGCATCCGCAGTTGCTCTCCTCGCGCGAGTTCCAGGACGCGTGTCCCGCGTCCGCGACCTGCATGCGTCTGGTGATGATGGCGTGAAGATCTTCGACGCCCACATTCACGTCCAGCCGTGGGAGATGGTCAAGCCCGAAGTGCTGGCCATGATCGACGACGAGTCGCACTCCAACGCGAAAGACATCCTCGCGTCGCCCGACAATCTGCTGCGCTATCTCGATGACGAAGGCGTGGA
>DASVNL010000221.1:0-1980 GCA_036383875.1 Thermoanaerobaculia bacterium | reverse complement strand
GCAGAATTGAAGAAGGACAGTGCGCTCGAGGATGTGTTCCTGGAGCTGACTTATGACGAAGGAGCCGCTTGAGGACGTCCGGTCGCGGCATCGCGAAGACGCGCTGCAGCGCGGCATCAACCCGCGCGACGTCGACCTGCTGCTGAGCGATCTGCTGGGTCGCACGCCCGCGTGGATGTTCGCGCACGGCGACGAGTTGATCGATCCCGCGCCGCTGCTGCCGCTGCTCGCGCGACGCTACAACGGCGAGCCTCTGCAGTACATCCGCGGCACGACGGAGTTCTACTCGCGCACCTTCGCCGTCGACGATCGCGTGCTCATCCCGCGACCTGAAACGGAATTGCTCGTCGAAGCGGCGCTCGAACGCGCGCCGAGGAACGGTCGCGTGATCGACATCGGCACAGGCAGCGGCTGCATCGCGATCACGATCGAACGCGAACGTCCCGACCTGTTCGTCGTCAGCGTCGATCGCTCCGTCGACGCGCTCGCAGTCGCGACGAAGAATCGCCGCGCGCTCGACTCACGCGCGCGACTCGCAGCGTCGGATCTATTGTCGAGTGTGCGCGGCACATTCGACGTCATCGTGTCGAATCCGCCGTACGTTCCGCTCGGCGAGTACGAAGAGCTCGCGGTCGAAGTGCGCATCCACGAGCCGCGCATCGCGCTCACGCCCGGACCCCTCGGCACGGAGATCATCGAGCGTCTGCTCGATGAGTCGCATGCGCTGCTCGCACCGCGCGGCCACGTGATTCTCGAAGTCGGATACGGACAGGAAGACGCGATTCGCGCGATCGCGAAGTCACAGCGATACGCCGTCGACGCGTTCCTCCCCGACCTCGCCGGCATTCCGCGCGTCGTCGTATTATCCGAGCATGCCGAGCCCCGATAACTGCCTCTTCTGCCGCATCGCCAGTGGCGAAATCCCGGCGAAGAAAGTGCACGAAGACGCCGACGTCGTCGCGTTCCACGACATCAACCCGCAAGCCCCCACGCACGTCCTCGTGATCCCGCGCAAGCACATCGCGATGCTCAACGATTTGTCCGAAGAGGACAACGCCACCATCGGCACGACCATCGTCCGCGCGTCCGCAATCGCACGACAACTCGGCCTGCACGAAGACGGCTATCGCCTCGTGGTCAACAACGGCGAAGGCGCGGGCCAGACGGTGTTCCACATCCACGTGCACGTCCTGGGCGGACGCGACTTCGGGTGGCCGCCGGGCTGACGTAGCCAAGCGTTACGCCGGCGGCGGGACGCGGAAGCGGGTGCCCTGGAAGGTCATGCGGCCGCTCTTGCGGCGGGCGCCTTTGCGTTGCGCGAGGAAGTCTTCCTTCGCCTCTTTGAGCGTCGACGGGACGTACGTGGCGCCCGATGAAAGCGTGCGGCCGCGGTCGCGGGAGAACGCGGAGCCGCCGGCGACGATGCCGAGGTCGGGGAAGTTCGCGGAGAGGAGCTGGAGCATCGCGTAGCCCTGCTCGACGTGGTCCGTGTTCGTGCACGACACGAACACAGCCTCGGGTTTCACCTCGTTGATGAACGCGACCAGTTCCTGCTCGGGGAGATCCGTGAAGTAGTCGGCGGTGTAGCCCTCGCTGCGGAGCAGCTGCGTGAGCATGAGCGTGCCGAGGGAGAGGCGTTCGCCGGCGACGGAGACCGCGACGATGTGCTTTGCGGGGTCGGGCGTGCCGGCGTTGCGATCGCCGAAGCGAACGATCAGCTCGCGGATCACGTCCTTGATGAAGTGATCGTGCGCCTGCGTGATGCGGCGGCGATCGAGCTCTTCCTGCGCGAACGTCAGCGTCGGGATGTAGAGCTCCGTGAACATCTCCTCCATCGTCGACGACTCGGCGTAGCGATCGGCGATCGCGATCGCGCCGGTGCGATCGCGCAAGAGCAGACGGTTGTAGAAACTGAGGTACCCCTCGAGCGGATCCTCGCTGCCGAACATGATCGAGAAGATCCGCAGCGCGGGGATGAAC
>DASVNL010000220.1:0-1914 GCA_036383875.1 Thermoanaerobaculia bacterium | reverse complement strand
GTCGTCGACACGACGAAGCAGGAGCGCGCGACGTTCGTGATCCGCATGCTGCAACCGCTGCAAGGGGCGAGCGGCGTGAACCCCGATCCCGCCGACTGCGCGGAGCTCGCGCTCATCGGCGATGAGTGGAAGCCGGTCGTCGATGCAGACGCATTCGCCGACGGCGAGACGCAGTACCCGCTCTCGCCGTTCACGTACACGGAGACCGACGGCCGCAAGCGTCGCGTGTTCAACGGACTCATTCCGATCGCGAAACGCGAGGCGCTGGTCGCAGCGAAGATGCCCGATCCCGACGCCGCGCCCGCCGCGACGCCCGTCGACACGCGGCAGATGCTCCTCAAGTCGCAAGTGATCGGACCGTGGGCCAGCCTCGAAGAGATCGCGCACCTCGCGTCGAAACAGACCGAGACGTTCGACGAGGCACCGAGCGCGTCGGAGAAACAGAAAGCGATCGACCTCGCGAACGAACAGATCCAGACCGTCTCCTGGTACATCCTCCTCGACCTCGACCAGTGGCTCGAAGAGAACCTGAACGACGTCTGGAAAGCGGTCGAAGCGGAATCGTTCGCGAGCCTCAGCGGCATGCCGCTCACCGCGTACAAAGCGATCGCGTCGATCAAGGACGGCGCGATGTCTCTCGTCTCCGCGCTCAACGCCGCGCGCACCTGGCGCGATGAGCTGGAGTCGACGAAGAAGACATTCAGCGAGAAAAGCGCGAGCGGCTTCCCCGACTTTCGTTTCCGCTTCATCGACGCACCCTGGCCCGATCCGAACGTGAAGGACGCGCGTCGCGCCGGACTCGAATCCGCGCTCGTCGCCGCGCTCGACAAACAGACGCCGCAGGCAATGCCGGTCGCGCGCGCGGCCGCACAAGTCAACGCGACCACGCATCGCTCGCCGTGGTTCACGGTGCGCTGCGTGTTCGAGCGTCCGAACTGCACGGCGTTCAAGCCGGCGATCGTCAGCGATCCGAGCGCGTCGTTTCAGATGGCCGCGTTCTTCGATCCCGACGCGCCCGCGCGTCCGATCCGCGTCCCGATGCCCGCGGACACGACGCCGGCGGGACTGCGCAAGTTCGACAAGAACACCGCGTTCGTCATGTCCGACATCTTGTGCGGCCAGGTCGGCGCGATTCGCGGACTGACGTTCGGCGATCTCATTCGCGCGGTTCTGCCGTTCCCGCTGCACAAAGACCTCGACGTGCCGCGCCAGAGCTGCGGCTCGCCGGGCATGGAGTTCGGGATGGTCTGCTCGTTCTCGATTCCGATCATCACGATCTGCGCGCTGATCCTCCTGATGATCATCGTGAAGCTGCTCGACATCGTCTTCTTCTGGATGCCGTTCTTCCAGCTCTGCCTCCCGGTCCCGAAGTTCGACGGAAAGAAAGGGTGATGCGATGAACCCCGCACAGCTCTACGGCAAAGGTCTCGCGTTCCCGCCCCACGTCGGCGCGGACGGCCGCGTTGCCTACTCGGAAGGCGAGCCGAACATCCGCCAGTCGCTCGAAGTGATTCTCAAAACCGAAGAGCGCGAACGCCTGAACCTCCCGTCATTCGGCGCGGGTCTTCGCCGCTATCTCTTCGAGCCCAACACCGTCGCCACGCGCTACGAGCTCCAGGAACGCATCACCCGCGCGATCCAGCAATGGGAACCACGCGTGATCGTGACGGCCGTCGACGTCGAAGAAGACCCCCGCGACCCCCAAGCCGCCGTCGCCACGATCCACTACCAGCTGGTCGCCACCAAAACGAACGCGTCGATCAGCGCGAAAGTGCAGTTGGGAGGATGAGGATGGTTGAGCCGGTTGGCGGTTGGCAGTTGGCGGTTGGCGGTTTGCCTGAGCGCACGCGCGCTGGCAATCCTCAATCCTCAATTCTCAATTCTCAAGCCCGAAACTCCGGGCCGGGTCTCCCG
>DASVNL010000219.1:0-9404 GCA_036383875.1 Thermoanaerobaculia bacterium | reverse complement strand
GGGAAGCACGTGGCTCGAGTTCGACATGGCATCGCCGGCGCCGCTGCCGAATCTGTTGTTCGGCTGGTGGACGGAGCAAACGGGCATGCACCGTCCGATTCACTGGCTGGCGGACGAAATTCTGCCGATGCTCCTCGGCGGAGCGGTATCCGACACTCTGCGCCGCAACTTCACGCGGGCGATCGAAGAGCGGCCCGAGGGCACGAGCGATTTTCAGGTGGGCGTGATGTTCTCGCGCAACATCCAGGCCGTGCGCGTCTGCGTGTTCGATCTCCCCGCGGACGATCTCGTTCCGTACCTGACGCGCATCGGCTGGACCGGTCCTGTCGACGAGCTGCTGACGTGGCTCGAACGGCTCGCCCCTTACTCCGACTACCTCGGCCTGCATCTCGACATCGGCGACGCCGTCTATCCGCACATCGGCATCGAGCCGAACTTCGTCGCCGGATGCTGGAGCCGCCAGCCGCACAAAGAGCCGCGCTGGCACGGCCAGTTCGACACTCTCGAGCGGCATGGTCTTCTCGATCCCGTGAAGCGCGCCGCGCTCATGTCGTGGATCGGCCATCGCGAGATGACCATCGACGAGCGCGACGCGCTGCTCCTGCGCGGCCTCAGTCATCTCAAGCTCGTGCTGCGGCCCGGCGGCGCGCCGATCGCGAAAGGCTACTTCGGACTCGCCCATCGCATCCTCAACGGCCCGGCGGCATCCGCGGCGTGAGTCCATCATGTCCGTGACTCCTCGCGACTCGATGCGCGCCGCGCGAACGTTCCTCGCCGGATCGCAGGCGCCCGACGGATCGTGGAAAGACTTCCTCCTTCCCGCGGGCAACAGCAACGTCTGGGTCACCGCGTTCGTCGCCGGCGTCCTCGGCGACTGCGACGAAGCGCGGCTGGCTTGGTGCTTTCTGCAAGCCGCCGCGCGCGACACCGGCGGCTGGAGCTACAACGTCTCCGTCCCCGGCGACGCGGACAGCACGCTGTGGGCCTTGCGTCTCGCGGAGACACTCGGCGAGCACGAATCATCGGCCGCGCGCGAAGGCCGCGCGTTTCTCGAACGACACTTTCGCGATGACGGCGGCGTCGCGACGTACGCGACCGCGGTTCCCATTCGCCAGTACATCGGACTCCCGCCGATCGTCCCGTTCGATGGCTGGACCGCGTCGCACACCTGCGTCACCGCGGCGTGCGCGAACCTTTCCGTCTATCGCGATCGGCTGCGCACGTATCTTCTCGCGCGACGTCGCGACGACGGCAGTTGGCCCGCGTACTGGTGGTTCGATGACGAGTTCGCGACCGCGGAAGCCGTCGCGGCGATCGGCGCGGACGAGCAGTCTGTCGCGTGGGCAGCGCGACGCGTCGACAACGCGATCACGCCGTTCGCGCTCGCGCATGCGTTGCGCATCGTCGCGCGCGGCGGAAACCACGACGGCGTCGCCGATCGCGCGATCGCCCGATTGATCAGCATGCAGCGGGTCGACGGCTCGTGGCCCGCGTCCGCGCGACTGCGCGTCCCGCGTCCCGACATGCGCGTGCCCGATCCGCACGCCGAGTGGACGATGTGGGCCGGCATGAACGAACGCGCATCGACGGAGAGCGTTCTGCGCATCACGTTCAACAACTACTCGCCCGATCACTACGGCGTCTACACGACCGCGACGGTGTTGCGCGCGTTGCAGGAGGCCGCGGCATGAACGGGAGTTTCGCGCTCACGCCGCAGCAGATCGAGAACTTCCGCGAGAACGGATGCGGCGTGCTGCACGACGTACTCACCGCCGAACAACTCGCGCACTACGTCCCCGCGATGCGCGAGTACATCCTCGGCATCATCCATCACGGCACGGGCATCGACGCCGCGCCGTTTCGCAACAACGTCGAAGGCGAGATTCGCACGTCGTACAACCTTGCCGAAGCGCCACAACTCGTGCGCGAGTTCGTCGAGTCTCCGCGACTCGGCGAGATCGCGGCGCGACTTCTCGGCGTCGACGCCGTGCGCGTGCTGCACTTCTCCGGTCACTTCAAACCGGCCGGCGGACCTCCGACGCCGTGGCATCAGGACCTCTCGTACATCCCACTCGACACCGACGATGTCGTGTCGTTGTGGGTTGCGCTGAGCGACGTCGAGCCCGACATGGGGCCGCTCGTGTTCGCAAAAGGCTCGCATCAATCGCGACAGATCGACGGCGGCGACCTTCGCAAATTTCGCCTCGTGCAGAACGAGCCGATGCGCGCAGGCGACGTCTCGATGCACACCGGCTGGACGTTGCATGGCGCGCTGCCGAATCGCGGCGCGCGTCAACGCGAGGCCGTGACGATCTGCTACTACCGCGACGGCGCGCGCGTCGATGTCGGACGCGACGTCCCCGCGATGCGCGGCTTTCTCGATGGCTGCTTCGCCGGATTGCAACCCGGCGATCTCGCCGCGGGTCCGCTCAATCCCGTGGTGTGGAGAGCGAACGCATGACCGCGCTGGCGCTCGACGAAATTCGCGGTGCGTACGACATCGCGGCCGATGACATCGTGGCGTTTCAGCGCGATGGTCATGTGAAGCTCGAAGGCGTGCTCGATGCCGAGACGATCGCGGCGTACCGGCCACACATCGTGCGCGCCGTGTACGAAGGTCGCGAGCCGAACACCGGCGCGAATCTGAATCTCTGGACGCGCGACGAGATCGTGCGCCGCTTCGTCTTGAACCCACGACTCGGACGCGTCGCAGCCGATCTCCTCGGCGTCGACGCCGTGCGCGTGTTTCGCGACGAGCCGTACTTCAAAGTCCCGGGCGGCGTGCCGACGCCGTGGCATCAGGACGCGTTCTTCCTCCCGCTCGACACGAAAAAGATCGCGACGCTCTGGATCCCGCTGATGGACATCGCGCCGGAACACGCGCCGATGAGCTACATGACCGGCTCGCATCGCGCGGGTCCGCTCGGTTTCTCGATGCCGAGCGCGGAGGGGATGGCGTCGTTCGAAGCGCGGATGCGCGACAAAGGCTTCGAAGTCGCGACGCACGCGCGCTTCTCCGCGGGCGACGTCGCAGCGCACGATGGCTGGACGCTGCACAGCGCGCCGACGAACACGTCGCACGAACGGCGCGAGGTATTGATCATTCTCTACTTCGCCGACGGCGCGCGCGTGAAGAGCGCGCCCGTTGCGCCGGGCGTTCCCGGCCTCGACGAGCTCCTGCCCGGCGCGCAACCCGGCGACGTCGCGGCGAGTGAGCTCACGCCGCTCGTTTTCGATCGGAGGCAGACGCGATGACCATCACGCACGAAACCGGCAGCCGCCTCGATTCCAGCTACGCGTTGAACGCCGAACAGATCGCTGGCTTTCGCGAGCAGGGCTGCGGCGTGTTGCGCGGCGTGCTTTCTGCGGACGAGATCGAACACTACGCACCGGTCGTGCGCGAGTACGTCCAGGGCGTGATGCGCGACGGCACGGGCATCGACGCAGCGCTGTCCCGCAGCGCAACGGAGCGCGAGATGCGCACGTCGTATCACCTCGACGAAGCACCGCCGCTCGTGCGCGAGCTCGTCACGTCACCGCGACTCGGCGAGATTGCCGCGCGACTCCTCGGCGCCGACGCCGTCCGCGTGCTGCATTTCTCCGGTCACTTCAAACCGGTCGGCGGACAACCGACCGGCTGGCATCAGGACCTCTCGTACATCCCGCTCGACGGCGACGTCGTCTCGATCTGGATCGCGCTCAGCGACGTCGAATCGAACATGTCGCCGCTCGTGTTCGCGCGCGGCTCGCACGCGAGTCGTCAGCTCGAGATGCCCGATCCGCGCGCGTTCCGCATGGTGCCGAATCCGCCGATGCGACCCGGCGACGTCTCGATGCACACGGGCTGGACGTTGCACGCCGCGCTGCCGAATCAAAGCGCGCGACAACGCGAGGCGATCGCGATCTGCTACTACGCGGACGGCGCGCGCATCGACGTGAGCCGCCGCATCCCGGCGATGGAGAGTTTTCTCAACGGCTGCTTCGCCGGACTCGCGCCCGGTGATCTTGCCATCGGTCCGCAGAACCCGGTCGTCTATCGGAGCGCAAACGCATGACCACGATCGACGTCGCCGCTGCGAAACGTGCGGACGAAATCCGCTTCGACGATCTGATCGCGCCCGTCGATCGCGAACATTTCTTCACCGCGTACTGGGAACGCGAGCCGTTGCTCACGTCGGGACGCGATCCGCACTTCTTCCGCTCGCTGTTCGCATTGCGCGATGTCGATCACTACATCGCGCGCCATCGTCCGCGCGCGGGCAAAGGCATCGACCTCGTCACGAGCGACGGCTTCGTCGCCGACAACTACATGCATGGCGACGGCGTCGCGAATCTGCGACTCGTCACGGAGAGCTATCTCGCGGGCAGCACGATCGTCCTCAGCGGGCTCGAAGAAACGTGGGAGCCGCTCGTGCGACTCTCTCGCGCGATCGAGGGCGAGCTCAGTCATCCGATCTCGATGACCGTCTACGCGACGCCGCCGCGATTCCGCGGCGTGAAGCCGCACTTCGACACGCAGGAGAACTTCCTCCTGCAAGTCGAAGGGACGAAGACGTGGCGCGTGTGGAAGCCGGTGCAGGAGCTGCCTCCCGTCGAAGGATCGTACGTGCCCGTCACGCGCGACCGCCTCGGCGAGCCGATCTTCGAAGGCGTCATGCATCCCGGCGACTCGCTCTACATCCCGCGCGGCTTCGTGCACGAAGGCGTCGCCGGCGATGACCCGTCGCTGCACGTCACCGTCGACGTGCACGTCCGTACGTGGGAAGACTTCGTGAACGATGCCGTCGCCGCGATGGCCGCGCGCGATCCGCGCTTCCGCCGCTCGCTGCCCGTCGGATTCCTCAACGGCGATCCCGCCGCGCTCGAATCCGAGCTGCGCGACTTTCTCGCATCGCTCCATCAGCACGCGCGCGTCAGCGACGCGATCGCGAAACACGCCGAGATGCTGATCGTGAAGAAGACGCCACCCGCGGATGGACACTTCTCGTCGTTGCACGCGGAGATCGGACCGCAGACGCTGCTCATCCGCCGCGGCACCGGCGCGACGCGCGTGTTCGAAGAGAGCGGCGTCGCGGGGATTCAGTTCGAAGGCAATCAGGTGATCGGGCCCGCGAAGATCGCGAGCGCACTGCAGCACGTCGCCGAACACGACTCGCTCACGCCCGCGTCGCTGCCCGATGTATTGAATCCCAACGAAAAGCTCGTGCTCGCGCGACGCCTCGTGCGCGCGGGGCTGCTGATGCTGGCGGAGCGGGCGTGATGAATTTGGCCGAGGTGCTGTCTCCGATGTCGCCGGAGCAGTTCTTCGGCGAGTATTGGGAGAAGCAGCCGGTCCTCATCCGCGGAACCGCAGGACGCTTTCGCGGCGTCTTCGACTCGCGCGACCTCGGCGCATTGCTCCACACATTTCGTCCGAGCGCGGACGCGATGCTGCTCGTCAAAGGCAGCAAACACTCCGAGCTCGAATGGCTCACGCCCAATCGCGTGCCGAAGCCCGACAAAGTCCGGCAGGCGTGGCGCGATGGCTACAGCATCATCATCAACGACATCGGTGCGCACTGGCCCGCGGCCGGCGATCTCGCCGCCGCGTTGCACGAAGGCCTGCATCATCCGGTCAATCTGAATCTGTACCTCACGCCGGCGGGATCGCAAGCCTTCGTGCCGCACTTCGACACGATGGACACGATCGTCCTGCAGGTCGAAGGCTCGAAAGAGTGGCAGGTGCGCGCCGCCGCGTCCGATCTTCCGTTCGAAGACGAACACTTCACGCTGATCCCCGATCGCTTACCGCCGGTGTTGCTCGAAGACACGGTGCGCGACGGTGACGTGCTCTACATCCCGCGCGGATACGCGCATGCCGCGCGCGCGACCGACACCAGCTCGCTGCATCTCACGGCCGGCGTGCAAGTCGTGCGCTGGCTCGATCTCCTCACCGCGGGCGTGCGCGCGTTGCGCTCCGACTCGCGCATGCGCCACGCGTTGCCACCCGGATTCCTCAACGGCGGCGCGGATGCGATCAGCGAGGCGTTCACGAAGATCGTCGCGGAGTTGCCTGCGCGCGCGACGCTCGACGGCGCGCTCGGACAACTCGCGGAACAACTCGTCGTCAAACAGATCGCGCCGCGCGCGGACAATCTCACCAGCGTCGATGAAGAGTCGATCACCGCCGAGACAACGCTCGTGCGTCGCAGCGGCGTGATCTGCCGTGTCATCGAGGGCGACGGCTTCGCGGGGATTCAGTACTCGGGCGGCAAGATCGTCGGACCGCCGAAGATCGCGCAGGCCGTGAGCCGCGTCGCCGCGCTGCGCCGCTTTGCCGTCCGCGAATTGGCGGGCGATCTCACCGAAAAGGAGACGCTCGTCCTGGTCCGGCGGCTGGTCCGCGAGGGCGTGCTCACCATCGCATGATCGATCTCCGCGATCTGGTTGCACGCGCGTCGTCTTTGTTCGATCGCCTGCACGGCGGGTTCACGCCGATGTCGAACGTCAACGCGATCGCGCGTCGCGACAAGTGGCGCTTGAAAGCGGCGAAGGGCGACGACGCACAGTTCGCGCGACGCCTGCGCTGGCTCGACACGACACCCGACGCGGTGTTGCCGCTCCTCGGCGAAGGCCGCTGGGACGGACCGCTGCCGTCGTGGACGAAGATCCTCGAAGCGGCGCTGCATCGTCCGATCGAAGTGCGGCCCGGCGAGTCCGAACCGTTCGGCGATCTGCTGCGCGCGTTCGTTCCCGACGCCGACGTGCATCCCCAGTTTCGCGACGATCTTCTCTCGACTCTGCGCGACATCTCCGGTCCCGTGCTCTACCTCGAGTTCGCCGTCGCGCGCGATCAGGGCGTGTCGTACGGGGAGTTCGTGAAGCGCGGACTGTTGCCGATCGTCGAGGCGTATCCCGTGCTCGCGCGTGCGCTCTGCGTGTACGTCGAACTGTGGCTGAACAACACGCGCGACTTCGAACGCGCGCTCGACGCCGATCGCGATGAGCTCGCACGCATCTTCAACGACGGCGCGCCGCTCGGCGACATCACCGAGATCGCGGCGTCGCACTCCGATCGTCACGACGGCGGACGCACCGTGTCGATCGTGACGTTCGCGAGCGGCGTGCGGCTCGCGTACAAACCGCGCGACATCGGCATCGAGTCCTCGTGGTTCGCACTGCTCGACGCGCTCAATCAACTCGGCGGCGAGTTTCGATTGCTGCGCGTGCTCGATCGCGGGACACACGGCTGGGTCGAGTGGGCGCGTCACGAAGCGTGCGCGAATGCGGACGAAGCGCGGCGCTACTACGTTCGCGCGGGCATGCTGCTCGCGGTGATGTACGCGCTCGAGGCGAGCGACTGCTTCTACGAAAACATCGTCGCGTGCGGCGCGTGGCCCGTGCTCGTCGACATGGAAACGCTGATGCATCACGTGCTGCGCCGCGTCGGCGATCTCGCGCCGGCCGAGCAGGCCGCGGACGACATCGTGTTCGACTCCGTGCTGCGCGCGGGCTTCCTGCCGTCGTGGGACGCGGGCGGCAACGGCAAGGCCGTCGACATCAGCGGACTCGCCGCAGAGACGGGACAGATCACTCCGTATCAGATGTGGAAGTGGACGGCGATCAACACGAACGCGATGAAGCTCGTGCACGTGCCGATCACCGTGCGCACGTCGACGCACCTGCCGCACCTCGACGGAAAGGCGTTGCGCGCGGCGGACTACATCGACGAAGTGATCGACGGCTTCACGCGGATGTATCGCACGATCGCCGCATCGCACGACGCCCTGCGTCCGTATCTCGAAGACCTCGGCCGTCGCGAGATCCGCGTCGTCTTTCACGCGACGCGCATCTACGGTTTGCTGCTCAAGCGACTCTCATCGCCGCAGCACTTTCGCAGCGGGATCGATCGCAGCATCGACACGGACATCATCAGCCGCTTCTATCTCGAGGCGCGCGAGAAGTCCGATTTGTGGCCGATCCTCGAAGCCGAGCTCGATGCGATGGAGCGTCTCGACATCCCGCGCTTCGCGGTGCGCGCCGACTCGCGCGCGATGCAACTGCCAACAGGTCGCGTGATCGAAGAGGCGTTCTCCGAGACCGCGATCGATCGCACGCACAAGCGCATCAACTCCTTCAGCGACGCCGATCTCGAATTGCAGCGCGGATTCATTCGCGCATCGCTCGCACTCTCCGCGATCACCGTGCATCACGACAACGATGCACAGTCGCGCGAGGAACTACGCGATGTGCAATTCACATCGGCAGAGTTGATCCACGAGGCAACGCGCATCGCGCAACTGCTCGAAGAGCGCGCGATCAAGTCGACGGACGGCGCGACGTGGATCGCCGCGCAACTGCTGCCGAGCACGAGCCGCTATCAACTGCGGCCGCTGCGCATGGACATCTACAACGGACTCGGCGGACTCGCGCTGTTCTTCAGCGCGGCCGAGCATGTCGCACCAGGCAGCGGCGCGACGATGGCACGCGCAGCACTCTCGCCGCTGCGACGCTTCGTCGCTGTCGCGAATGCAGAGCGCATGGCGGCCGAGGGATACACGATCGGCGCGGCGACCGGGGCGGGATCGTTCGTCTATTCGTTGATGACGTGCGCAAAGCTCCTCGGCGATGAGTCGCTACTCGACGACGCGCGCAAAGCCGCGCGCGCAATCACCGACGCGTGGATCGCCGCGGACGACGCGCGCGACATCATGTCCGGCGCGGCCGGCACGGCGATCGCGCTGCTCGCGTTGTACGACGAGACCGGCGATCCGCAGTTGCGCAAGCGGGCCATCCGCTGCGGCGAACATCTCCTCGGTCCACACGCATGGAAGTTCACTGGCTACTCGCACGGCGCCGCGGGCATCGCTCACGCGCTGCTGCGACTCGCATCGGCGACCGGCGATGAGCGATTCCTCGCCGCGGCAGTGAATGCGATCGCGTGGGAGACGTCGGTGTTCGATCACGCCGAAGGCAACTGGCCGGACTTTCGATCGGAGCGCGCGTTCATGAACGCGTGGTGTCACGGCGCGGCCGGCATCGGCATGGCGCGCCTGGCGGGACTACGCATGCTCGACACGCCCGGGATTCAGCACGACATCGAAGCAGCGATCAACGCCGTGGTGCGCACCGGCACCGGCGCGAAAGACGGTCTCTGTTGCGGCGCCCTCGGACGCACCGAGTTGTTCGTCATCGCAGGCGACACGCGTGCGAACGATCTCGCGTCGTCCGTGGTCGCGCGTGCACGCGAGACCGGCGCGTATCGCTTGTCGGGAACGAGCGGTGCGGAGTTCTTCGATCCGTCGTTGTTTCAGGGACTGGCCGGCATCGGCTACGAACTGCTGCGCGTCGCGCGTCCGTCCGCGGTACCGTCCGTCTTGATATGGGAGTGAACGAAACCGCCGCGCGGCTGCTCGACGATTACT
>DASVNL010000218.1:0-11110 GCA_036383875.1 Thermoanaerobaculia bacterium | reverse complement strand
GCAGAATTGAAGAAGGACAGTGCGCTCGAGGATGTGTTCCTGGAGCTGACTTATGACGAAGGAGCCGCTTGAGGACGTCCGGTCGCGGCATCGCGAAGACGCGCTGCAGCGCGGCATCAACCCGCGCGACGTCGACCTGCTTCTGAGCGATCTGCTGGGCCGCACGCCCGCGTGGATGTTCGCGCACGGCGACGAGTTGATCGATCCCTCTCCGCTGCTGCCGCTGCTCGCGCGACGCTACAACGGCGAGCCTCTGCAGTACATCCGCGGCACGACGGAGTTCTACTCGCGCACGTTCGCCGTCGACGATCGCGTGCTCATCCCGCGACCTGAAACGGAGTTGCTCGTCGAAGCGGCGCTCGAACGCGCGCCGAAGAACGGTCGCGTGATCGACATCGGCACGGGGAGCGGCTGCATCGCGATCACGATCGAGCGCGAACGTCCCGACCTGTTCGTCGTCAGCGTCGATCGCTCCGTCGACGCGCTCGCAGTCGCGACGAAGAATCGCCGCGCGCTCGACTCACGCGCGCGACTCGCAGCGTCGGATCTAATGTCGAGTGTGCGCGGCACGTTCGACGTCATCGTGTCGAATCCGCCGTACGTTCCGCTCGGCGAGTACGAAGAGCTCGCAGTCGAGGTGCGCATCCACGAGCCGCGCATTGCGCTCACGCCCGGTCCGCTCGGCACGGAGATCATCGAGCGTCTGCTCGATGAGTCGCACGCGCTGCTCTCACCGCGCGGCCACGTGATTCTCGAAGTCGGATACGGACAGGAAGACGCGATCCGCGCGATCGCGAAGTCGCAGCGATACGACGTCGATGCGTTCCTCCCCGACCTCGCCGGCATTCCGCGCGTCGTCGTATTATCCGAGCATGCCGAGCCCCGATAGCTGTCTCTTCTGCCGCATCGCCAGTGGCGAGATCCCGGCGAAGAAAGTGCACGAAGACGCCGACGTCGTCGCCTTCCACGACATCAACCCGCAAGCCCCGACGCACGTCCTCGTGATCCCGCGCAAGCACATCGCGATGCTCAACGATTTGTCCGAAGAGGACAACGCCACCATCGGCACGACCATCGTCCGCGCGTCCGCAATCGCCCGACAACTCGGCCTGCACGAAGACGGCTATCGCCTCGTGGTCAACAACGGCGAAGGCGCGGGCCAGACGGTGTTCCACATCCACGTGCACGTCCTGGGCGGGCGCGACTTCGGGTGGCCGCCGGGATAAGTCTTGCGGAGCCTTACGCCGGCGGCGGGACGCGGAAGCGCGTGCCCTGGAAGGTCATGCGGCCGCTCTTGCGGCGGGCGCCTTTGCGTTGCGCGAGGAAGTCTTCCTTCGCTTCTTTGAGCGTCGACGGGACGTACGTGGCGCCGGATGACAGCGTGCGGCCGCGGTCGCGCGAGAACGCGGAGCCGCCGGCGACGATGCCGAGGTCGGGGAAGTTGGCGGAGAGGAGCTGGAGCATCGCGTAGCCCTGCTCGACGTGGTCCTTGTTCGTGCACGACACGAACACAGCCTCGGGTTTCACCTCGTTGATGAACGCGACGAGTTCCTGCTCCGGAAGATCCGTGAAGTAGTCGGCGGTGTAGCCCTCGCTGCGGAGGAGCTGCGTGAGCATCAGCGTGCCGAGGGAGAGGCGTTCGCCGGCGACGGAGACGGCGACGATGTGCTTTGCCGGGTCGGGCGTGCCGGCGTTGCGATCGCCGAAGCGGACGATCAGCTCGCGGATCACGTCCTTGATGAAGTGATCGTGCGCCTGCGTGATGCGGCGGCGGTCGAGCTCCTCCTGCGCGAACGTCAGCGTCGGGATGTAGAGCTCCGTGAACATCTCCTCCATCGTCGACGACTCGGCGTAGCGATCGGCGATCGCGATCGCGCCCGTGCGATCGCGCAACAGGAGACGGTTGTAGAAACTGAGATACCCCTCGAGCGGGTCCTCGCTGCCGAACATGATCGAGAAGATTCGCAGCGCGGGGATGAACTCGCCGCCGACGGTGAGGCACACCGTGATCGGGGTCGCGAGCAAGAGGCCCACGGGACCCCACAGCCAGCCCCAGAAAATCGCCGCTAACAACAGCGCAATCGGCGACACCCCGACGCGATGTCCCACGACGATCGGCTCGACGAACCCGCCGATGAGTTGATCGGTGAAGACGAACAGCCCGAGGACTGCGAGCGCGGTGTACCAGTTCGGGAAGACGGCGAATGCGAGGAACGTCGGCGCCGCGGCGCTGAGCACTGCGCCGATGTATGGGACGAAGCGCAGCAGTCCCGCGAGCACGCCCCACAGCGCGGCGTGCGGCACACGCAGCAGCCACAGTCCAAGCCCGATCATCACGCCGAAGCCGATGTTCAAGAGCGCGATCGTCAACAGGTAGCGCGAGATGCGCTGGCCCGTCTCGCCGATTGCCTGCGTCGTGACGGTGAGATGTGCCCGACCTGCGAGTCGCAGCAGTTTGTCGCGAAGTTGTTCGCGGTCACGCAGAAGGAAGAACACCACGACGACGACGAGGAAGACCGCGGCCACGGTCTCGACCGTCGGCGCGACTTCTTCGTAGCGCTCGCCGATGGTCTTGCGCTCGGGGATGACGCGCACCTTCATGTCCGCGAGCTCGGCGCGTTCGTCGCGGGCTTCCGCGACTTTCTGCAGCGTCGCCTCGATGCGCGCGAGCGTGCCGCCGGCGTTGCGTTTCAGGAACTGGAGCTTCTCTTCGATGTTCTCGCTCGTCGCCGCGTTCGAGATCTGCTGGCCGACGGCGCTGAACTGCTGGTAGATCCACCAGCCGCCGATCGCGACGGCCGCAGTCGTGAGTCCGAGGGAGAAGACGATCGCACCGGTACGTCGGATGAACGTGCGTTCGAGACGCACGACGATCGGCGTGAGCAGGAACGCGAAGAGGATCGCGAGCGCGACCGGGACGACGACCGGCCTCGCGAGATGCAGCACCGCGATGACGATGACCGTGCCGAACACGATGCGTCCGTTCGACTGGCGGCGCTCCGTGACCGCGCGCTTATCCACGACGGGGTCCGGCTGCGTGCGCGGCGGAAGGCGGCGCATCGAAAGCGTTCGGTCGAACCGGTCGGTATCGTCGTCGTCGAAGGTCGGCACGGGGTTCTTCAGTCTACTACTGCAAACGCACCGCCGAAGTTTCGCGCAACGCTTCGCGTTGCGGTTTGCTAACTCAAGTGGAGCGGCGGAGCCGCTCCACTGTCACTTCTTCCAGCGCAACACGGGCTGACGCGCCGCACGCGCTTCATCGAGGCGACGCACCGGCGTCGTGTGCGGTGCGCTGCGCACGAGCTCGGGGCGCTCTTCGACTTCGCGCGCGATGGCGATCATCGCGTCGCAGAACGCGTCCAGTTCTTCCTTCGGCTCGGTCTCCGTCGGCTCGATCATGAGCGCGCCGGAGACGATCAGCGGGAAGTAGATCGTCGGCGGATGGAAGCCGTAGTCCATGAGCCGCTTGGCGATGTCGAGCGTGTGCACGTCCTTCGGCGTCTGCAGCTTGTCCGAGAAGACGACTTCGTGCAGCGACGGCGCGTCGTACGGCAGGTGGTAGTACTTCTTGAGGCGCGCGCGGATGTAGTTCGCGTTGAGCACCGCGAGCTGCGCCACGCGACGCAGGCCCGTCGGACCCATCGCGCGCATGTACGACAGAGCGCGCACGAGGACGTTGAAGTTGCCGTGGAACGCGCGCATGCGGCCGATGGTGTCGGGGTGGTTGAATTCGAGGTAGAACGTCCCGTCGTCGCGACGTTCGACGGTCGGCGTCGGCACGAACGGCATCAGCCGCTCGCTGACGCCCACCGGACCTGCGCCCGGACCACCGCCGCCGTGCGGCGTCGAGAAGGTCTTGTGCAGGTTTGAGTGAATGACGTCGATGCCCATGTCGCCGGGCCGCGCGATGCCGACGAACGAGTTGAGGTTCGCGCCGTCGCAGTACAGGTACGCACCCTTCGCGTGAAGGATGTCCGCCATCGCCCTGATCTCGGACTCGAACACGCCCAGCGTGTTCGGCACGGTGATCATCAGCGCCGCGACGTCTTCGCTCATCGCCGCTTCGAGCGTCGAGAGGTCGACGGTGCCGCGATTGTTCGACTTCAGCTCTTTGATCTCGTAACCCGCGAACGCTGCCGACGCGGGGTTGGTGCCGTGCGCGGAGTCGGGGATGAGGATGTACTTGCGCGCGTTGCCGCTCTTCGCGAGCGCCTTGTGCACCATGAGGATGCCCGTGAGCTCGCCGTGCGCACCCGCGACCGGCTGCAGCGTCACGCGCGGCAATCCGAAGATTTCCTTCAGGGTCTGCTCGAGCGTCCAGAGCAACTCGAGGTTGCCCTGCACCTGATGCTCGGGCTGCAGCGGATGCGAATGCGCGAAGCCCGGCGTGCGCGCGAGCTCTTCGTTGATGCGCGGGTTGTGCTTCATCGTGCACGAGCCGAGGGGATAGAGGCCGGTGTCGATGGCGAGGTTGAGTTTCGAGAGTCGCGTGAAGTGACGAATGACGTCGACTTCGGAGACTTCGACTTCGTCCGCGATCTCATCGCGACGCAGCGACGCGGGGATGAGGTCGTCGAGCGATTCCTCCGGCACGTCGAGGTCGGGCAACTGGTAGCCGCGGCGTCCGGACTTGGAGCGCTCGAAGATCAGCGGCTCGGTGGAGCCGGGCTTCTGCGCGATTTTCGTTTCGACTGGATCGACGATCGCGGTCATCTTCTCTCCCGGGAAATCGCAGCGCTGAGCGCGCACGCGAACTGATCGAGCTGCTCGCGCGTGTGGAGCTCGGTCACGGCGACGAGGAAGTCGTTGTCGTGGCCGGACTCGAAGGTCTCGAACTGCGCGAGCGGAATGCCGCCGAGGATCTTCGACTGTTCGAGGTCGGCGAGGATGTCGTTCGCCGCGAACGGCGTGCGCACGACGAACTCGTTGTACACGGCGCCGCTGAACGGCAGTTCGATGCCGTCGATGGCCTGCAGTTTCTTGCGCAGGTACGCGGCTTTCTGCGTGCACTGCGTCGCGACTTCGCGCAACCCGGCTTTGCCGAGGAGCGAGAGGTACATGTTCGCCGCGAGCGCGATGAGCGCCTGATTGGTGCAGATGTTCGACGTCGCTTTGCCGCGACGGATGTGCTGTTCGCGCGTTGCGAGTGTCAGCACGTACGCGCGCTTGCCGTCGACGTCGACGGTCTCGCCGACGAGGCGTCCCGGCATGTGGCGCTTCAACGCATCGCGCACGACCATGAAGCCGACGTACGGTCCGCCGAACTGCAGCGGCACGCCCCACGCCTGGCCTTCGCCGACGCAGATGTCGAAGCCATGCTCTCCCGGCGGCACGAGCACGCCAAGCGACGTCGCCTCGGCGATGACGGAAATGCGCGTCAGTCCCTCGCTGGCTTTCGCGACGGCCTCGTAGTCTTCGATGACGCCGAGGAAGTTGGGCGACTGCACGGCGACGCCGAAGGCATCGGCGCTCGCGGCGCGCAGCGCGTCGAGGTCGATCCGTCCGTCCGCGCCCCAGCCGACTTCCACGATCTCGATGCCGAGGTTCTGGATGTACGTCCGGACGACTTCGCGGTAGTGCGGATGGATGGACTTCGCGAGGATGACTTTCTTCTTGCCCTTGGCCACGCGCTCGGCGAGCAGCACGGCCTCACAGAGCGCGGTCGAGCCGTCGTACATCGACGCGTTGGCGACGTCGAGTCCGGTGAGGAGCGACTGGTGGGTCTGATACTCGAAGATCGACTGCAGCGTTCCCTGCGAGACTTCCGGCTGGTACGGCGTGTACGCGGTGAGGAACTCCGCGCGCAGCAGGAGCTGGTCGATGCAGGCGGGCTGGTAGTGCGAATACGCGCCGCCGCCGAGGAAGGAGACGTGGTCGGTGGTCTTGTTGCGCTCGGCCAGCGAGCGGAACCAGCGTCGCGACTCGACCTCGGACCACGGGCCGGGGATGTCGAGCAGCGCGTCGAGCTTCACGTCGGCCGGAATCGTGTCGAAGAGGCGGTCGATCGAGTCGACGCCGATCTCCGACAGCATCTCGCGAATGTCTTCGCCGGCGTTGGGGATGAAGCGATGAGAAGAAGAGGCGGCGGTGGGATCCGGGAGACTCATTGTTTGGATTGAGAATTGAGGACTGAGGATTGAGGATTGTGAGGACCCGGAATCCTCAATCCTCAATCCTCAATCCTCAATCCCGGGGCTCAGTGGCCCGACTCCTTTTCGACGTACTCGTCGTACTCCTCGGCGGTCATCAGCTCGTCCACTTCCGTGGGATCGCTGACGCGCACCTTGATCATCCAGCCGTCGCCGAACGGATCGGTGTTCACGAGCGCGGGATTGTCGGCCAGCGCCTCGTTCACTTCGACGACTTCGCCGGAGACGGGCGCGAACAACTCGGAGACGGCTTTGACGGACTCGATGCTTCCGAGCTCGTCCGCCGCTTCGAGCTGGCTGCCGACCTGCGGCAGTTCGACGAACACGACGTCGCCGAGCTCTTTCTGTGCGTAGTCGGTGATCCCGATGGTCGCCACGTCGCCTTCGAGGTGAACGTACTCGTGGCTCTTTGCGTAACGGTTGTCTTCAGGAGTGGTGGCCATGCGTTTCTCTCCCCGCGCAGCATTCGCTGCAATCATTTCGCTCGTTTGTAGAAGGGTGTCGGAACGACGCGCGCCCGAGTCTCCTTGCCGCGGATCAGCACCGCGAACTCGGTGCCCAGGGCGGACTTGTCGAGCGGAAGATAAGCGAGTCCGATCGCTTTTTTCAATGTCGGCGAATGGGTGCCGGATGTGACGACGCCAATCTCCTGTCCACCTTCGACGATCGGGTATCCGTGACGCGCGATGCCGCGATCGACCATCTCGAATCCCACGAGCTTCCGCTTCGGCCCCTCGGCCTTCTCTTTCGTGATGATCTCGCGCCCCGCGAAATCGCCCTTGTCAGCCTTCACGATCCAGCCCAGATCGGCTTCGATCGGCGTCGTGTCCTGGTCGATGTCGTTGCCGTACAACGCCATCTTCGCCTCGAGGCGCAGCGTGTCGCGCGCGCCGAGTCCGCACGGCTTCGCGCCGGCGTCGACGAGCTTCTTCATGATGCGCGGCCCATGCTCCGGCGCGACGTAGACCTCAAAGCCGTCCTCGCCCGTGTAGCCCGTGCGCGAGACGATCGCCGGCGCGCCGTCCACGGTGCCGTGTGCGAATCGGTAGTATTTGATCGCGGGCAGGTCGACGTCGGTGAGCGGCTGTAGCGTCTTCTCCGCGTTCGGACCCTGAATCGCAAGCTGCGCGTAGTCCGCGCTGACGTTCTGCACGTCGACGTCGAGGCCTTCCGCGGCTTTCTGCAGCCACTCGAAGTCCTTATCCGTGTTCGACGCATTCACGACCACGAAGAAGTCCTCGGGCGTGTTCTGGTAGATCAGGATGTCGTCGACGAATCCGGCGTTCGGATAGAGCAGTCCGTTGTAGTGGATGCGGCCCGTGTCGAGCTTCGCGACGTCATTGCACGTCGTCTTCTGCAACAGCTCGAGCGCCTGCGGCCCTTTGACCGTGAGCTCGCCCATGTGCGAGACGTCGAAGATCCCGACGTCGTTGCGCACCGCATCATGCTCTTCGATGATCCCGGTGAACTGGACCGGAAGGTCCCATCCGCCAAAGTCGACCATCTTCCCGCCGAGCTCGCGATGAAGCGCATTCAGCGGCGTTTTCTTGAGGTTTTCGGAGTTCTCCGCCATGGGCGCGGACGCTAACACAAATCGGGTTGCCGTCGCTGTGCGTGCTAACCTCGTTTTGTGGAGGGTGGGCGTGACCAACGAGATCGGTGATTTTCTCGACTATCTGACGTTCGAGCGCAATGTGTCGCCGAATACGGTGACGGCGTATCGCGAGGATCTCGAGTCGTTCGTCGGATTTCTCTGCAACGACTACTTCACGATGGCGCGCGATCAGCTCGACCTCACGCGCGTCGATCACCTCACGATCCGCTCGTATCTCGCGCATCTCTCGCGCCGCAAGCTCAGCCGCTCGACGACGGCGCGACACCTCTCCGCGTTGCGCACGTTCTTCAAGTTCCTCGTGCGCGAAGGAACCGTCGAATCGAATCCCGCGCGCACGGTCGCGACGCCGAAGCGTGAGAAGTATCTGCCGCAAGTCATGCAGCCCGCCGACGTCGCACTGCTCCTCGAGCAACCCGACCGCACCACCACCCTCGGACTCCGCGACGCCGCCTGGATGGAACTGCTTTACGCGTCCGGACTGCGCATCTCCGAGCTCGTCGGCGTCGACATCGACGATCTCGAACTGCGCGCGCGGCTGGTCAAAGTCCATGGCAAGGGCTCGAAGGAGCGCATCGTGCCGTTCGGCGCGAAGGCAGAAGGCGCGCTGCGCGCGTGGCTCGCGGTGCGCGGCGAGCTCGTGCGCGACGTCGACGAGCAAGCCGTGTTCGTGAACTATCGCGGCAATCGCATCACCGCGCGCTCCGTCGCGCGTCTGTTCGAGGTTTACCTGCGCCGCGCCGCATTGCGCACAGGCATCTCGCCGCACACGATGCGCCATTCCTTCGCGACGCATCTCCTGAACGCCGGCGCGGATCTCCGTGGCATCCAGGAGCTTCTCGGTCACTCTTCCCTTTCGACGACGCAGAAGTACACGCATCTGAACGACTGGCAGCTCATGGCCGTGTACAAGAAGGCGCATCCCCGCGCCTGACGGCGCGACGCATACAATCCGCTCGTGATCCGCGCGATCGTCCACCATGGGTTCGTCGGGAACCTCATCGAATACTTCGCGGTCGTCGTCGGACCGGATGTCGATCGGCGGTTTTTCTTCGAGCAGATCAGCGCGACGCGCGGCGACGTGATCCGCTACTTCGGCGGGAACTCCGAGATCGTGATGAATCCCGAAGGCGTTCGCTTTCGCGGCAACGGCGGGATCTTCGGCGAGTACATGTTCGGCGGACATCTGCCCGTCGGCGATCTGCTCAACGAACAGGTGCTGAATCGACTCGTGCTGTTCGGCACGACGGTCGAGCAACACGAGCTGCGATTCACGCGCAGCACCGAAGGGTTCGAGCGCTGGGACAATCTGTTCCTGCAGGGCAACGCAATCGCGAACTATCTGTTCTTCATCGACGATCGCAAGAAATACAACGACGTCCGCGATCGCCAGGAAGCCACGCTCAAGTCCCTCGGCCGGTTGCTCAAGCGCTCGACGAAAGTCGGCGCCGGCAGTTTCATCGCGCTCTCGCATGAACTCCTCGACGTGCTCGCCGAGCCCGAGTCGACGCTCGTCGTGCTGCGCCTCGTGCATCGCGCGAATCAACAGTTCGGCGAGATCTGCCGCCGCTCGTACCACGCGTCGAAGTCGCTCGAAGAAGTCGAAGGCGCGCTGCAGGATCTCGACATCGAGCCGTATCAGCGGCAGCGCATCCAGATCGACGTCATCTATCACCATCCCGACAATCAGGAACTGATCGACGAGTACAAACGCATCCTCGCGTCATGCGCGGGCGCGACGATCGACTCGTCGGCACGCGCGCGCCTGATGCGACTGCGCACACTCTCGCTGCGCAACGAAGTGCCGCTCTCGATCTTCGACACGCTCGAAGAAATCGTGTTGCAGGAACCGCGCGTCACGTCGCGCAAAGAAGACGAGCCGGATTACATCCAGTCCACGCGCGAAATCCTCGGCGGCTTCCTGCTCGGCCGCAACATCACCCGCAAGCTCTCCTCGCTCGACCTCGTGCAGCTCATGGAGAACAAGCAGAAGGCCGCGGCGAATCGCGATCAGACGTTCGAGGAAGTGCTGCTCGAAACTGGCCGGCTCATCGACGAGATCGGACGCGAGGAAGAAGACTTCGAGCGACTCGAATCATTCGGCGAACTGGTCACGCTCTTCGACCGCATCGACCACACGACGACGTTGCTCAACAAGCTCGCGTTCATGGACGACGTCGAGCTGTCGCCCGAACAAGTGCGCTCGCTCCTCGGCAACATGCAGGTCTTCGAGAAGTTGCGTCGCGGACTGTTCCAACAGCTCTTCATCGATCCGGTCGTCAATAACGAATACGCACTCGCGTACGGCCGCAAGAAACTCTACGCACTGACGCTCGGCCTGATCTCGATCGAGAACAACGAAGAGTCGATCGCGGGCGTCGTCGAAGCGATCACGTCGCTCAATCGCAACGAGCGCGGCTTCTTCGCCGCGTACAACCTCTCGCGCAAACGGATGGCGAATTTCTACCTCGAGCTCAACACGGCCGAAGGTCGCGAGACGTTCCGCCGCGAGATCCGCGCAGAAATTGCACACGATCCCGAACTGCATGAGCTGCAGGAAATCATGACCGAGGGATTGCTCGAGGAAGTGATCACGAAGATCCGCCTCGAGGCCTTCTACATCAATCAACTCCTGCCGCGGATCATCGAAGAACAGGACTCGAAACTGCGGAATGATTTTCTTTCGAACTCAGGACTCGATCGCTTCCAGGTCGAAGAACTGGAGAGCGAGTACTTCGAGATGCGCGCCTTCCCACCGCAGTTGCTGGATGTGATTCAGAGACCGACTGCTTCGTAGTTGAGAACGACCACCATGACAAACCGACTCGCCGGCGAAACGTCGCCCTATCTCCTCCAGCACGCACACAACCCCGTCGACTGGTATCCGTGGGGCGAGGAGGCGTGGACGAAAGCGCGCAGCGAAGATCGTCCCGTGTTTCTTTCGATCGGCTACTCCGCGTGTCACTGGTGCCACGTCATGGAGCGCGAGTCGTTCGAAGACGAGAGTACGGCCGCGCTGCTCAACGAGCACTTCGTCGCGATCAAAGTCGATCGCGAAGAACGTCCGGACGTCGACTCGATCTACATGCAGGCCGTGCAGATGATGACCGGACACGGCGGCTGGCCGATGTCGATGTTCCTCACGCCGGACGGCAAACCGTTCTTCGCGGGGACGTATTTTCCGCCGCAGGATCGGCACGGCATGCCCAGCTTCAAACGCGTGCTCGAACATGTCTCGACCGTTTATCGCGAGCGGCGCAGCGAAGTCGAAGACGCGTCGACGGAAGTGCAGAACGCACTGTCGAGCCAGTTGCGCACGAAGCGCGCGTCGGGCGTGAACATCGACCAT
>DASVNL010000217.1:0-3897 GCA_036383875.1 Thermoanaerobaculia bacterium | reverse complement strand
CGCTTCGCGGCGAGCATGCCGATCATGCTGCTCACTGAATGTCCGACGAAGATGCCGTTCTCGATGTTCGCGGCCTCGCAGACTTCGAGCACGTCGGTGGCGTAGCCGTCGAGCGTCGAGTAGCGCGACTCGTTGTACGCGCTGAGATCGGACTTGCCCGAGCCGACGTAATCGAACAGCACGATGCGATAGTCGTTCTCGAATGCGGGCGTGATGAAGCGCCACATGTTCTGGTCGCAGCCAAAGCCATGGGCGAAGAGAATGGACTGCGCGCCGCGCCCGAAGATCCGGACGTTGTTCCGGAGAAGAATGTCAGACATTTTCGGCAGTCTATCGCGAGCGGTGCAACGCATGGACGACGGTGGCGATGACGGTCGCGCCCGGTACGAGGAGTTGTGCGAGCAGACGGTTCACCGCGACAGGCGCGAGATCGGCGATGCTCCAGCTCGTGACGGTCAACGCCGCAACGTACGCGCCGATCGCAAGAACCATCGCGACGAGCGGAATCGCGAACTGACGATTGCGCGCGACAAACAGTCCCGCGACGATCGCCAGCGCGACGACGATCCAGAACGGTCCCCACTCCCGAAACTCTCCCGCGTGCCGCACGATCGCCGTCATTGCTTCGGGCACGCGCGACAACGATCGTGGCAATGTCGCGAACAGCACTTCGTACCGCTCGTCGTACGCAGGCAGCACGAGCTTGCGCGCAGTCACGACGATCACTTCCGCGATCGCGACCGGTATGAGCATCGGCCAGCGGAATCGCCGCGCGACGATCGCCGCGACGAGAACTGCAAGCGCGAGTGCGGTGCCTTCGTTCTTCGTGAGGATCATGAACGCCGCGAAGAGTCCCGCGACGAGTGCGTGCCCTTCGATGAGATACAGCACGGCGACGCCGAGAAGTGCGGCGAGGGTGAAGTCGTTGTAGGCGGCGAGCGCGCCGCCTTCGATCGTCGTCAACAGCGGCAGCCACGCCACCGCCGCCGCGATCCACGCACCCGTCGATGCGAACCACGCGTGCAGAAAGCCGCGCATCACGACGAGTCCGGCGATCGCGGCGAAGAGATAGATCCAACGACCGGCTTCGTTGCGCGTGTCGCCGCTGAGGTTCATCACCGCGCCGACGTCGAGCGGCAGCAGCAGCGGATAGTGATTGTGCAGATTGAGTCCGCGCTCGCCGTGAAAGAACGGTCCCGCGATCGAGGCCTCGAGTGCGACTGCTCGCGCTTTCGGCAGCCACGTCACGCGACCGTCGTAGTCGCGCGTCGGGATGATCGCGGTCGCGAAGAGCATCACGACGAGCGGCACCGCGAAGACGATCGACGCGAGGATCTGCAACTGCTCGCAGCGCGATGCGACCAACGTCGCGCGATTGCGTCGCACGAAGATCACGGGCAACGCGATGACCGGCAACGCCGCGAATGCGATCGCGTTGAGCGGCACGCGCAACGCGCCGAGTGCGTAGAGAAACGCGCCTTCGACGCCGAGGCCGAGGAGATAGAGGAAGGCGGCGCGCGATGCGCGGGTGGGTGGCAGTGGGAATCGTGCGAGCAGCGCAGTCGCGAGTCCGACGAGTGGAAAGATCGCGAGCGACAGCAGGAACGCGGTCACCGCGGCGGCTCGCTTTTGCGGAGCGGCGGTTCCGCGGCCGGATCGACGATCACGACGAACTGCGCGACGGCCGGCGGCGGACCCGGCACCGCATTCGCGGCGCGATCATCGTGCAAGAGGATCGCGCGACGTCGCGCGCGCCACGCATCCCAACCGTCGAAGAGTCGCACGTCGCGCGGTTGCAATTCGGCTGCGCCGAGGACTGCGATGTCGCGCGCTTCGGGACGAATCAGGACGAAGTCGATCGTCGCGTTCGATGGCGTGTCGCGCTTCAACTCGCTGATCGCGGGATACCACGCGCCGAACAAACGTGCGCGTCGCGACTCCATCGTGAGTGGTGCGAGGTCGCGCGCGGTGCGGAACGTTTCACGAAGGCGCGGTGCCCCCGCGACGATCATCGTCGCGACGAAGAGGGCGATGACGGCAGTCCGCACCCGCGGATCTTACGCGACGAGAGCGCCAACGACGTCGTACGGATGCGCATCCGTGATCTCGACCTTCGCAAATGCAGGCAACTGCGAAGGGAGCAGCTCGATGCCGTCGTTGACGAGGAGACGGCCGTCGATCTCCGGCGCCTGGCCGGCGATGCGGCCTTCATACAACGTGAAGCCGAGGTCCTGCGTTTCGTCGAAGATGCCGGTGATGAGCGCGTCGAAGGTCTGGCCGACGCGCATTTCGTTGCGCGACAACGCGATCTTCTGCTGCAGCTCCATCAGCTTCGCGCGACGGCGCTCGGCGGTCTTGCGCGTCGGGATGTCCGTCATGCGCGCGGCGAGCGTCGAGTCCTCGGACGAGTAGACGAACGCGCCCATGTTGTCGAACTGCGCCCACTCGACGAACTCGTACAGCTCGCCGAAATCCTTCGGCGTCTCGCCGGGATGTCCGGTGATGAAGGTCGTGCGCAGCGTGAGATCGGGGACGAGGTCGCGCATGCGCGTGATCATCTCGCGATACTCCTTCGGCGAGCCGGGACGGCGCATGCGCTGAAGGACGTTCGCGGAGACGTGCTGCAGCGGGATGTCGCAATACGACGCGAATCGCTTCTCGCGTCCCATGAGCTCGAACAGCGACCAGTCGAGCGATCCGGGATACGCGTACAGGAAGCGAATCCAGCGGAAGTCGGTCTCGCGCAACAGCGTTTCGACGAGCTGAGTGAGTCCGTTGGTGAGGCCGATGTCTTCGCCGTAGCGCGTCGTGTCCTGTGCGACGAGGTTGAGCTCGAGCACGCCGGCCTGCTGCAGCGCGAGCGCCTCGCGGACGAGTCCGTCGATGCCGCGCGAGCGGAACTTGCCGCGCATCTGCGGAATCGCGCAGAACGTGCACGGATTCGAGCAGCCTTCGCTGACTTTGAGGTACGCGTGCGCGGTGCCCTGCGTGAGGACGCGCGGGAAGTCTTCGTACAGCCGCTGCGACATCTTGCGGCGCGTCGGCGCGAGATCGCTCTCCGCGAGTCCGGTCACGGCCTGGGTGATCTTCTCGAGGTTGTCGAGTCCGACGAACGCGTCGATCTCGGGGATCGACTCCTGCAGATCGGTGCGGTACTTCTGCACCATGCAGCCCGTCACGACGAGCCGCTGCACGCCGCGGCCCTTGCGCTCCGCGACTTCGAGGATCGTGTCGATCGACTCCTGCTTCGCCGCGTCGATGAACCCGCACGTATTGACGATGACGACGTCGGCCTCATCGAGGTCGTTCGTGATCTCGACATGCCCCGCATCCGCCTGCAACTGCCCCAGCATGATCTCGGCATCGACGAGATTCTTGGGACAGCCAAGGGAGATCATCCCCACTTTACGGACGGATGGCGCGGTGGCGGTACTCATGGAGAGTTGTCCAACAGGCCGGGAGGGTTCGGTGTTCCCTCGGTACGGTTGGCGGTTGGCAGTTGGCGGTTGGCGGGGGACCGCCGCCAGGCCACGTTGGCGTGCGGGGGCCTCCCGCCAACCGCCAACCGCCAACTGCCAACCGCTTCGCTTACTTCAGCTCCCTCTCGAACAACGCCAGAATCCGCTTGTACTCGTCGGCCCAGCTCGTCGGCTCGACGAACGTGTGGTCTTCCATCGGGTACATCGCGACTTCCCAGTTTTCCTTGCGCAACTCGATGAGCCGCTGCGCGAGGCGGACCGTGTCCTGGAAGTGCACGTTCACGTCGATCATGCCGTGGCAGATCAGCAGCGCGCCCTTCAGCCCCTCCGCAAAGTAAATCGGCGACGACTTGCGATACGCCTCGGGGTCCGTCTGCGGGTTGTTGAGGATGTTCCCTGTGTACGGATGGTTGTAGTG
>DASVNL010000216.1:0-4147 GCA_036383875.1 Thermoanaerobaculia bacterium | reverse complement strand
GTTCACGTCGATCATGCCGTGGCAGATCAGCAGCGCGCCCTTCAGCCCCTCCGCAAAGTAAATCGGCGACGACTTGCGATACGCCTCGGGGTCCGTCTGCGGGTTGTTGAGGATGTTCCCTGTGTACGGATGGTTGTAGTGCGCCCAGTCCGTGACGGGGCGCAGCGCGGCGCCGGCGGCGAAGACGTCGGGCGTGGTGAACATCGCCATCAGCGTGATGAAGCCGCCGTAGCTGCCGCCGTAGATGCCGATGTGCTTCGCGTCGACGCCCTGCGTCGCGACGAGCCACTTCGCCGCGTCGACGTGATCGTCGAGATCGACGCCGCCCATGTGCCGGTAGATCGCCGTGCGCCAGTCGCGACCGTAGCCCTGCGACGCGCGATAGTCGAGGTCGAGCACGAGGTAGCCACGATCGCGCAGCAGGTGATGAAACAGGTACTCGCGCGAGTAGTTCGACCACGCGCGATGCACGTTCTGCAGATAGCCCGCGCCGTGCACGAAAATCACGGCCGGACCACCAGCCTTCCAGTTTTCAGGCTTGTAGATGCGCGCCGGAACCTTCGCTCCATCGCGCGCGGGGATGTCGACGATCGGCACGTCGAGCCACGGGTAGTTGTTGAACTCCGGCGCGGGTGACGTCGTCACGCGATTCGCGATCGCGTTGCCGATCGGCGAGATGTACAGCTCCGGCGGCTTGTTCGTGTAGGAGTAGATGTCGGCGAGCAGCGTGCCGTCCGGCGACGCGGCCGGATTGTGCCAGCCCGGCTCCTTCGTCAGCCGCGTCAGGCCGGTGCCGTCGAAGTTCATCCGGTAGTAGTGCAGCTCGTACAGCGACTCTTTGCTCGTCGTGAGGAAGAAGTTCTTCCGATCTTCTGACAGCTCGACTTCCTGCACTTCGTACTTGCCGCTCGTCAGCGCGCGCGGCTCGCCGCCGGCGTATGGGACCGCATACAATTGCAGCCAGCCGGTGCGCTCGGAGAGGAAGTAGACGGTATCGGTATTCGGCACGAAGCCAAACCAGTCGTTCTGATACCACTGCACCCAGGCGTCGTCGTGCTCGTGATGCAACTCGCGCGTCGTGCCCGTCGCAGGATCGAACGCGAGCAGCCACGAGTCTTTGTTGTCGAGCGCGCGGACCGGCATCACCGCGAGCTTGCCGTCATCGGACCAGAACAGCGCGTCGATCTCGATCTCTCGTTCCGGCGGTTCCTTCGCCTCGGTCTTCTGCGCCGTCGCTTCCTTCGTCGTCTCCGCCGACTTCGCGGTTTCGTCCTTCGCCGGCTCGATGCGCTTCAGGCCGTGCTTGAGCCACGTGACCTTACCATCCGCGACCGCGACACTCGCGACTTTCGACGCGCCCTGCGAGTCGCCCACTTTGCGACGCGCGGGCAGATCGGTCGTGTAGCCGGTGTCGGTGACGTAGCTCGGGACGATGGTGCGCTTGCCGTCGGACGCATCGACGTTCACGAACGCGATGACGAACGTCTCGTCGGGCGTGAGCTCGAGATCGGAGATCGTCTCCCCTTTCTTGAGTTTCATCGGCGCGACCGCGATGGCCGCTTTGCGCTTGGCCTCTTCTTCTTTGCGCTCCGCCGTCCGCCGCGCCACGACATCGCTCAGTTTCTTCGCCTCCTCGGCGATCCACTTCTGCGACGCAGTCGCATCCTTCATCTCTTCGTCGAACAGTGTGACGTTCGGACCCTTCTCATCGCTGCCGACGATGTTCGTGAGCTGCACGAGCGAGCCATCCGTCAGCGACAACACGTACAGGTTGTTGCCGCGCACGAATGCGACGCGCTTCTCGTCGCGCGTGAATCGCGCGTTCGACTCGCTGTCGTTCGTATCCGTCAACGCACGACGTTTCTTCGCCGCCGCGTCGTACAAATACACGTCGCCGTCATCGACGTACACGGCGCGCTTGCGATCGCGCGACCAGTTGCCGTTCAGCGGCGGCGCGTTGTCCGCTTCCGCATCGCTGAGCTTCCGCAATCCCTTCCCATCGCGCCCGACGACGTACGTGTCGTACGTCTCCTCAGTCGGATCGCTGGCCTGCTTCCAGTCGAAGTAGACGAGCTGACCATCGCGCGACCAGCGCACGCCGCGCGGCGAGTAGCCGTAGAGGCCGGGGCCGCGCATGATCGTGTCGACGGTGAGGTCGAGACGCGCGGGCTGCTGCGCAGCGAGGGAGAGCGAGACGAGGGCGAGAGCGGCGGCGCAGAGAAGGGGTCGCATCGCGGCGCATGATATCCGCGCCTTCGCGAACCTCCCCTCCCACCGCCGCGAGTTGTGACGCCTTTATTTCAGCAGCGCGGTCGCGCGCTCGTCCGCGAGGATCTCCGCGAATGCTTTGTTCAGCGTCGCGAGCTCATCGCGCGCGACCTGCACGCGATGCACTTCGTACGAGCGCTTGTAGCGCAGCGCGCCGCCCGCGAAGGTCGACTCGCTCGAGTACGTGACCACCGGCGTCGACACTTTCCGCGCCGGCGGCAACTCATCCGCGATCAGACCGGCCGGCACGACGATCTCGATGTCGTCGGTCTGCTGCGACGGTCCGTCGGTGAGGTAATCGTGTTTGCGCTCGGCAAGGTCGACGATAGACTCGGCCTTGCGGCCGATGACGCGCGGCCGCACGAGCAACATGCCGCCCGCGTTGCGCGCGTACTTTTGCGCGGTCACGCGATACGTCACGCGCAAGTCCTGCGAGGCGTCGTCGAGATTCTCGAACACGAGATCGTTGAGCGCGTGATCGTCGAGGTTGAACGCGAGCGCGCTCGCGACGAAGTTGCGGCGCTCGTCGTTGTTCAGCGACGCGAGTGCGTTGCGATACGACGCAGCGATCTCGCCGGTGCGCACTTCGTCGAACGTTCCGGTCAGCGTGCCGTCCGCGGCGAGCGTGAGCTTCGCGCTGCGTGCGAGGCGGCTCGTTTGCGGCGACTGCAACGGCAATTCGATGAGTGCACGCGCATCGCCGCTGACGAGGAGTCCGCGATTGCCCTGCAGGTAGACGGGGAGGAGACCGAGGGGAATGGTCTCGGTGGTGGGATCGAAGTAGAGAAAGCCGTCTTTGACGGCCGGAAGGTTCTTCGGCGCGTCGCCGGGCAGCGGGATGGCGATGATCACGTGGTTGAAGCCGAGGCGCGACGGAAAGCGATCGTCGACGACGCCGCGATTCGAGTTCACCAGCACCGCACGCGACTCGATCCCGATCGCGCGCAACATCGACGCGAGCAGCGTCACCTTGTCTTTGCAGTCGCCGTACAGCGTCGACAACACCGCGTCCGCGGCGTGCGGCTGATAGCTCCCGATGCCGATCTCGATCGCGACGTAGCGCACGTCGCGCTGCGCGAATCGTGCGAGCGCCGCGATCTTCTCGTAGCGCGACTCCGCCGTTCCGCTCAACGCTTTCGCCTTCGCGTCGATGGCCGGAGTCACCGCGCCGCGCGGCGTCGCGAGCATCTCGTACCAGCGTGCGACGTCGCTCCACGTGCGATGCGCGGTCGTGTTCGACGGCGGCAGGAACGTCACGCCCATGCGGCCGCTGAGCGCGGACAACGCGGGCGCGGCCGGTTCCTTCTCGATCGCGGGAACATCGGTGAGCTCCCACACGAACGTCCCGGCGGACTCGCGCGGAGTCGCGGCGTCGCGATGAATCCAGCGCGCGTCGTACGTCCAGCCCTGCGGCAGCGCGAGCGTGTAGCGCGCGCGCCGCACGGGCAGATCGCTCTGGAAGTACCAGAGGTCCTGCATGCCGTACGGCCGCTCGACGTGCTCGAACTCGTAGCCGACCACGCTTCCGGGCTCGCTCGACGGCAGACGCAGGACTTTCATCCGGTCGTCCGCGTACAACTCGCCGTCGTACGCGCTCATCTCCGTCGCATCGCGCTCCGCGACCTGATACTCCTGCCCATCCGGCCCGATCGACCAGCCGCGCAGTCGCACGAGTTTCATCTCGTTGTCGAACGGCACGCCGACGATGGCGAGCTCGCGGCCCGGCGTCGCGGTGATGCGCGCGACGCGGCGCGTCACGGAGCGGACCTGGCCCGCGCTCGTGACGCTGACCGTGCGCTCGTCGAGCAGGATCACGCCGCGCGTGCCGGCGGGCACGGGCCGCGCCGGTTCCGCCGCCGCGGCTTTCATCCAATCCGGG
>DASVNL010000215.1:0-5145 GCA_036383875.1 Thermoanaerobaculia bacterium | reverse complement strand
GTTCACGTCGCTGAGACGCGTGCCGAGGCTCGAGACTTCCGTGATCAGCTCCTGCTGCGCCTCGGACATCACGTAACGCGGAACTTCAATCGCCGGCAGCTCGATGACGATCGGATGGCGCGGAGCCGGTGGTGCCGGCGGCGGCGCGACCAGCGTCGCAACCGGAGCGACGGGCGCTGCGGGCTGCGGCGTTTCAGGCTCGTCTTCGGGATCTACGTCCGGATCGGGATCCGGATCCGAGTCGAGGTCGGCCACGCCTTCCGCGAGTTGTACCGGCGCTTGCGGTACGCGAACGGGCTGGAACTCGAGCGCGTCGACGAGCGAGGCCGCGTCGCCCATCACGGTCACGATGCTGCTGACGTCGGTCGAGTTGCGATCGGAGATCGGGAACGACGAGACGACGGTGAGGCGCTGTTCGATGTCCGCGCGAATCGCGGCCAGGCGCCGGTCCATCTGCTTCGTGAGGCGATCCGCTTCCGCCCGGTACGCCGCCTCGAGCGCTTTCCTCGAAGACGTGTATGAATAGCCGACGATCGCCGCCAGTGGAACCACCAGCAACAGGAACGCGGCGAGGATCAGTTGGGTGCGAATGCGCATCGTTGACCGATGGTAAGACGAAAAAACTCGTAGAAGGTTATCGACGCGCTGAAAGTCAGCCCAGCCGCTGCTTCAACTCGTACAGGCGGTTCAGCGCTTCGAGCGGCGTCAGCGCGTTCAGGTCGATCTCGCGCAGCGCCTCGATCACCGCCTGCTCGCTCGCGGACGCGGGCGTGCCGAAGAGGCCGAGCTGGCGCGTCGGCGGGACTGGACCGCGGCGGCGCGTTTCCTCGACGACGTCGCGTTCTTTGCGTTCGAGCGTGTCGAGAATCTCGCGTGCGCGATCGATCACCGAGTGCGGGATGCCGGCGAGCTTCGCGACCTGGATGCCGTAGCTCTTGTCCGCCGCCCCTTCGACGACTTTGCGCAGGAAGATGATCTGCTCGTTCCACTCCTTGACCGCGACGTTGAAATTCGCGACGCGCGGCTTCGTCTTCGCGAGGTCCGTGACCTCGTGGTAATGCGTCGCGAAGAGCGTGATGCCGCTGCGCGCGGGGTTGTCGTGCAGGTATTCGATGATCGCCCACGCGAGCGAGAGGCCGTCGAACGTCGCGGTGCCGCGGCCGACTTCATCGAGGATGATCAGCGATCGGTCTGTGGCGTTGTTGAGGATGTTCGCGGTCTCGTGCATCTCGACCATGAACGTCGACTCGCCGCGCGCCAACTGATCGGACGCTCCGACGCGCGTGAAGATCCTGTCGCAGATGCCAAGGCGCGCTTTCGTCGCGGGGACGAACGAGCCGGCCTGATTGAGCAGCACGATCAGCGCGACCTGGCGCAGGTACGTCGACTTACCGCCCATGTTCGGGCCGGTGATGATCTGGATGCCGTTGTCGTCGCGTTTGACGATCGTGTGGTTCGGGATGAAGCGATCGCTCGACAGTTGCTCAATGACCGGATGGCGTCCCTCTTCGATGCAGATCTCCGCGTCTTCGCTGAGCTGCGGCCGGACGTAGCGATTGCGCACCGCGACGGTCGCGAGCGAGGACAGCGCGTCGATGTCGCCGATCGCACGCGCGGCTTGCAAGACCGCGGTGCAGTTCTTCGCGATCACGCCGAGGAGCTCGTCGTAGAGGCGCAGCTCGATGGCGACGCTCTTCTCTTCCGCGCCGACGATCTTTTCCTCGAGCACTTTGAGATCGGGCGTGATGAAGCGCTCGGCGTTCGCGAGCGTCTGCTTGCGGATGTAGTCGTTCGGAACTTTCGCGAGATTCGATTTCGAGACTTCGATGTAGTAGCCGAAGACCGAGTTGTAGCGAATCTTCAGCGAGCCGATTCCCGTGCGCTCGCGCTCGCGCACTTCGATCTCGAGCAGGATCGACTTCGAGTCGCGCGCGATGGAGCGCAACTCGTCGAGCTCTGCGTCGACGCCGTCCGCGATGACGCCGCCGTCGCGGACGAGCATCGCCGGATTCGGCTGAATCGTGCGCGCGATGAGATCGATGATTTCGGTTGCCGGATGGCGGTTGTCGGTTGCCGGAGGCGCGAGTTGCTCGCGCAGCGCTTTCAGCAACGGACCTTGCAGCGGTTGCATTTGCGCGCTGAGCTCATCGCTCATGAGCAGCGAGTCGGCGAGCGTGAGGCATTCGCGCGGCGTGGCCGATCGCAGAGTAATGCGACTGGCGAGGCGTTCGAGGTCGGCGATCTTCTGCAATCGCGCGGTCATCTGTTCGAGCACGGCGCGCGTGCGCGTCAGCTCGTCGACGGCATCGTGACGATCGAAGATCGCGTCGCGCGATTTCAGCGGACGCGTGAGCCAGCGGCGCAGCGTGCGTGAGCCCATCGCCGAGCGCGTCGCGTTGATGACGCTCCAGAGCGTCGCGCGCGGACGGGTGGCGTCGCGCGATTCGACGATCTCCAGATTGTCGAGCGTCGCGGCGTCGAGTTGCAGGAAGTCGGCTTCGTTGTCGACGCGCAACGCGAGGACGTGATCGAGCGGACGCTTGTGGCTCGCGCTCGCGTAACGCAACGCGCCGCCGGCCGCGCCGACGCGCGAGTCTTCGTCTTCCAATCCGAAGCCCCGCAGCGACTGCGTGCCGAAATGCTTCGACAAATAGTCGTGCGACCCGCGCGTTTCGAACAGCGACGGCTCGACGGGCGTGATCGGGATCGCGAGCGCGCCGTTGGTGTTCGTCTCGCGCGGCACGATCGCTTCACGAGGCGAGAAGCGCGCGAGGTCGTCGTAGAGGCGGTTGTCGGTCAGCGAGCGATACGTCGTGACGAAGAAGTCGCCCGTGGAAACGTCGAGGTATGCCGCGCCGACTTCGGTCGCGCCGGGGACGAGCGCGAGGAGGTAGCAGCTCTCGCGCTCGACGATGAAGCTCTCCGTCGCGGTGCCGGGCGTGACGATGCGCACGATCTCGCGCCGCACTAACCCCTTCGCCGCCGACGCCTCTTCGGTCTGATCGCAAATCGCGACGCGCAGACCGTGTTTCACGAGTTTGGCGATGTAGCCGTCCGCCGAGTGGAACGGCACGCCGCACATCGGCGTCTCGTACTCCTGCCCCTTGTTGCGCGCGGTCAGCACGAGGTCGAGCAGCGGTGCGGCTTTCTCCGCGTCCTCGAAAAACATCTCGTAGAAATCGCCGAGACGATAGAAGAGGATCGCATCCGGCACCTGCCGTTTGATCTCGAAATACTGCTCCAGCATCGGGGTGAGTTTGGTGACGGGACGGGACATGGAGGCGCGTATTTTACGCGACCGGTTTTCGGAGTCTCAGGAACTTGCCGTCCGCCGCATCGAGCTCGATGACCACGGCCCGTTTCAACCCGCTGTGCGGCACGGTGTCGAGCAGCACGATCCATCGATCCTCGGCCGCCCCCTCACCTTTCCGTCCGCGCGCGACGTGCATGACTTCGTAGCCGCGATACCCGCGTTGCTCCGCGATCGCGAGCGCGTGCTGCCCCGCGTCGATCGAGAGGATGCGCCCTTTCGGACGCGACGGGTCCTCGAGCGGATCGAGCGCGACGAAGAGAATCGCGCAGACGAGCGCGAGTGCAACGTAGGCCAGCGCGAAGCGGCGGCTGCGAGTCATTGTGTCTATGATACGGACCATGACCCGCGACGAGATCGAGCAGAAGCTGATTGCGATCGTCAGACAGGAGAAGAACCTCCCCGAGGATCTTCTGAAGCCGGAGACGTCGCTCGCGGAGGCGGGCATCGATTCACTGGACTCGCTGACGATCCTCTTTGCCATCGAAGAGCAGTTCCACATCTCCATTCCGGATGACCGGGCCCGGGCAATGCACACATTCGGCGACATGATTCAGGTCGTCGAGGACTTGCTTCCTGCATGACGCGTCGCGTCGCCATCACCGGCGTCGGAATCGTTTCCCCGTTCGGGAGTGGCCGCGATGCGACGCTCGACGCGCTGCGCAACGCGCGCAGCGGAATCCGCACGCTGACGAGCATCGATCCCTCCGCGCTGAACTGTCGCATCGGCGGTGAGGTTCCGGCCGATGCGCACGAAGGCCTGCATCGCGGTCACGATCGCTTCACGCGCTTCGCATTGATCGCCGCGGAAGAAGCGATGACGCAAGCCGGCGACCTCGGCGTCGATCCCGAACGCTTCGGCACGATCGTCGGCACAGGCCTCGGCGGGTGCGAAACGCTCGACAACAACTATCGCCGTCTCTACGCGGAGAACGCGCGTCCCGTCCCGATGGGCATTCCGATGGCGATGTACAACGCGGCGTCGGCCGCGGTGTCCGCGAAGCACAACGCGAAAGGCGTCGCGTACTCCGTCGTCTCCGCGTGTGCGTCGAGTGCGCATGCGATCGGACTCGCGGCGCTCGCCATTCGTTCGGGCCAGGCCGACGCGATGCTTGCAGGCGGCAGCGATGCCCCGCTGACGTTCGGCATCGTGCGCGCGTGGGAAGTGCTGCGCGTCCTGGCGATCGACAACGACCATCCCGAGGCCGCGTGCCGTCCGTTCAGCGCCGATCGTAAGGGTCTCGTGCTCGCGGAAGGCTCGGCGGTGTTCGTGCTCGAATCATTTGAGAACGCCGAGAGCCGCGGCGCCACGATCCTCGGAGAAGTCGCGGGCTTCGGCGCGACGAGCGACGCAGGCCACGTCACCGATCCCTCAGCTGACGGCGCCGCACGCGCGATGTCGCTCGCGATCAAAGACGCCGGGCTTACGCCGGGCGACGTCGGCTACATCAACGCGCACGGCACCGGCACGCGTGCGAACGATCCGACCGAGACCACGGCGATCAAGACCGTCTTCGGCGAGAACACACCGCCGGTGAGCTCGACGAAGTCGATGCACGGTCACGCGATGGGCGCGTCCGGCGCGATCGAGCTTGCGTGTTCGTTGCTCGCGCTGCGCGCCGGATTTCTCCCACCGACGATCAACCTCGAAACACCCGATCCCGCATGCGACCTCGACTACGTCCCGAACGTTTCGCGCGAGTCGAAAGCGAGTGCGTTTTTGAGCAACTCGTTCGGATTTGGAGGGATGAACTCGGTTGTGGCAGTCCGTTTGCTTGACGGCCTATGATTCGGTTCGGAGGTCGGTTGTGATCGTAGAAAAGAAACACACGGAA
>DASVNL010000214.1:0-19832 GCA_036383875.1 Thermoanaerobaculia bacterium | reverse complement strand
GCGCCGTCGTAGTTCGCCTGCACGATCGCCGCGACGACGGTCTTGTCCGTGCCCATGATGATCGTCGCGCGATCGCCGATCAGCACCGGCACGTTCGCGTACTCCTGCAGACGATCGGACACGCGGCGGAAGATCGGAATGCCCGCGGGCAGCGTGTACGACGAGAGCTCGCCCTTCTGCTTCAGCGTGATCTTGCGACCGTCGAGCGTGAGGATCTTTCCTTCCGCGTCGCGGATGAGATTGTGTTCACGCAGCCAGGCGCCGAGAAGTGCGTAAAGCTCTTCGCGCGGAATGGCCTGATCGAGCGCGGCGCGGTCGATGTACTGCGCGGGATTGATCCCGTACTTGATGAGGAACGCCGCCGCGGTGTGCGCGGTGTCCTCAGGGTTCGCGGTCTGTGGGAAGTAGTAGCGCCGGTCTTCCGGCATGGTCAGCACGCGCCCTTTGTTTTCGAGCGCCATCATGATCGAGAGATACGCGAGCACGTCGCCGCGTCGCGACGACGCGGGCAGCGGCTGCGGCGCCTCCATCCATCCGGCGAAGCGCATCGCCGCAACCACGGCATTCGACACATCCCGCGCGGACCACGATGACGTCTCGGGCAGTCGCGCGAGCGCGGCGAAGAGTCGCGCATTCAGTTGCTGTTCGGTGAGGAGGCCGGAGTCGGCGCGTCCCGCGACCGTCAACATCTCGAGCTCGACACACTTCACGGCTTTCAAGTACGGCTCGTTGCGGCCGGGGAACATCGTCCCGACGTCGCTCGTCTCGCCGCCGCACGTCGCGGAGTAGAGCGCGTCGATCATGTTGCCGTCGTGCGTCATCACGAGACCCGCGGTCTCGCGTACGGCGCGCGTCGACATGTCGTGCTCGCCGCCGAATCCTTTGTACGCCTGACAGGCCGGGCCGGGGCAGATGTCGTAGCCTTCGCTCTCGAACTGGCCGAGGTTGCGGAGCGCGTACGTGCGCGCGGCGACGGCTTGCGCTTTCAGCGCTTCGACTTCGTCGTAGATCGTCGGACCCATTTCGGCGGGGACGACGCCGAGGAGATAGTCCTCGAGGTTCAGGTGGTTGATGACGTTGAGGAGTCCGCGCGGATTGACGAAGAGTCGCGCGGACGTGCGATACGGCTGTTTGTCGAGCGTCAGCGTTTCACCGGAAAGCGGCGCGATCTCGATGAACGCGCCGTCGATCGTCGTGCGATCGCCTTCGTCGTCGGTGATGACAATGCGTTTCTCGAACGTCTGATCGGACGGACGGCGCACGATGATGAGATCTTTTCCGAAACCGCGTTCGATGAGTCGGGTGCGCGTTGGCGTTGCCTCATCGGAGCTCGCGAAGTCGCCCGCGAGAATTTTGTACATGCCGCTTGCGGGATCGAACGTCATGTCTGCGCGCAGTCCCGTTTCGGTGCGCACTTTGTCGACCACGCCCTGCGCCGAGGTCTGATCGGAGATCGCAGCCATTTGCACGGCGTAGCGGATCGTCGCGTTCGCGAGTGGGCCGGTCGCGGTGAAGCCACGCTTCAGCGTCGACGCGCCTTTGTCCGTCACGATGTAGTAGCCGTCGGCCGTGCGCGGAAAGACGACGGACGCCTGATCGACGAGCAGTCCGACGCGGATGTCCGGCTCGGCGATCGCCGGCGGCATCGTGGCGACGGGCGTCAGCGCGTTGGCCGATCGCGACGGTGCAGGTTGCGCGGCCGGTGGCCGCGACGGCGTGGTTGGCGTGGAAGGCTGGGGCGTCGTCGAGGTGCAGGCCACGACGAAGAGAGAGAACGAGAAAGCGGCTAGACGGCGCATGCGATTTTCCTAACAGCAAAAAAAACGCCCCCGCGTCTGCGGGGGCGTTTTCGATTGCAGATTCAACGATTCACTACGGGAGCATGAGACGGATCACGACGCGACGGTTGCGCAGACGACCTTCCGCGGTCGTGTTGTCGCCAATCGGATCGGTCGTGCCACGGCCTTCGACCGTGATGCGCGAAGGATCGATTCCGTGACGGCTGACGAGGTAATCCCGCACAGCCTCGGCACGGCGGCGATCGAGATCGCGGTTCGTACCGGTGTTCTCACGGTCATCCGTGTAGCCGATGACGAGCGCCGTCGCTGCCGGCTCCTGCTTCATGCGGAGCGCGACTTCGTCGAGGATCGCCTTGGCGATGTTGGTCAGGCGTGCAGAGCCCGGCTCGAAGTGAATCTCGTCGGTACGGATGTTCTGCGGAGTCGGCGGCGGTGCAACCGGCGCTTCAGGCGGCGCAACCGGCGCTGGCTCGGGAGGAGCCGGAGGCGGCGGGAGCGGTGCCGGCGGGGCCGGAGGAGGCGGCGCGACTGCAGCGAACGCGAGCGGCGAGAAGGTCAGGCCGACGAGGCCGGACAGACCGCAGTCATCGAGCTCGGTGAAACGGCACTCATCATTGTCGTCAAAGAACTTGCCGACGTTCCAACGCGCACCGGCGTTGAGCGCCCAGCCGCTGGTACCAAACCAGTGACGCAGGCCGCTGACGAGGAAGATCGGGGAGTCGGGCGCGCGATCGCCACCCGTGTACCAGATCGTGTTGATCTCGTTGATCCAGTTCGTCGTGCCGAACAGGCCGATCGGCGTGTTCAGACCGGCGTCGAGACGGATCTCATTGGGAACCGAGAAGTCGCCGACAGGATTGAGAACGCTGTCGTCTTCACGGTCGCCGCGCGCGATGTAACGGAGGGCCAGTGACCCCATGCCGCGAGTGAGGTGGGCGCCGACACCGAAGTCGGTCGAGCCGGTGGCGATGCCGCTGTCGTCATCGCCGGTCGGCAGGTCGACGAAGGCCGACAGCGCAAAGCGCGTCGGGCTGTCGACCGGGCTGACCCCGAACTTCGTGGCCAGGCGGACGTTGCCCATTCCGGTTTCGGTGAACTCCCCGCGGTGCAGGAATCCGTTGATGAAGCCCACGCGATCGCCGCCATTGCTGACGATCCGATCCCACGGCAACATCGCACTGATTTCCCACCGATCGGTGATACCGACTCCGACCGAGCCACTGAGCCGGTACAGGTCATAGCTCAGATCGTCGTAATCACGAGCCGACGGCGGCGCGAGATCCTCAGCTTCACCTGCGCTGAGATCGTAGTCGTTGAAGTACACCCCGAACGACCACTGGCCTTGACGCAGCGTGTCAGCCGTCACGGTCTCGAACAGACCCGTCTGCCCCGACGACGTCGGCGCAAAGAAACGGAGCTGGTCGTCTCGCGAAATGTCGACCGTCGCATCCTGAGCAAGGATGGGGACGGCCAGGAAACACAGCAACGGGAACAGCAGTCGATACTTGCTACGCAACAAGATCACACCTCCTAAACTGCATCGCACGGTTACGGTTCGCAGCTATACAATGCCCGCGCCGCTACAAAACGTGTGCCAGAGCGATTGAACGTTTTGTTGTAAAGACTTCAAGTACTTGACTTTACCATAGGTTGAGGCGGGTGACGTTTCCCACGCCCCAGAGAAGAGGAACCGAACCTTCATGCGGAAAACCGTTTTTGCCCTCATGCTCGTGGCAATTCTTACGTCTCTGACGCAGGTTAATGCGCAGCAGGCTGAACAGCAACCCCCTCCAGCCGATCCCGCGTCACAAAGCACCGCGCAAAGCGACGTTCCTCCTCCTCAACCCCAGACCGAAGCACCACCCCAGACGCCTCCTCCGGCCGTCGAAGAACAAGCGCCGCCGACTCCGATCGCGCCGTCGACGACCGCTCCTCCGGAGGGGCAAGTCGCGACGAGCGCAGGTCAGCCGAACGTCTTGTCCGATGCTGCAAGCGGCACGTATGAACGTCGCGAGTCGCTGCCGAACGTGAACGTCTATTTGCCCGAGGGACAGGCGAGCGTGCGGTTGCGCAAGCTCATTCGCAACGTGCTGTTCGAGAGTCAGATCGACTACGAATTCATCAACGGCGACATCTCGACGTTCCTTCGCTACAAGTACTACGCACGCAATTACACCTATCGCATCGGCGTCTTCGACTCGATCGAATTTCCCGACCTCGGCTCATCCAGCGACGACACGTTCGAGCGCGTGCGCGGCGGCCTCTTTCTCGTCACCGTGCCGAAGGATTACAACCACCGGTACTTTTTTCTCGCGCAGGACGATCAGCTCACGTTCGGCGATCTCCAGCGTCCCGACAATCGCACCAGCAACATTTACGTGAAGGCGGGCTATCAGTACGGCACGCAGTTCGACGAGCGCATGAACGCGATCGTCGGCGAACAGCGCGGCCGCATCACGCCCGTGCTCACCGCCTTCCGCGACATCGGTCCGCAACGCACCGGCTTCGCCGCCGCAATCACACAGGCCACGAACATCTGGTCCGCCGATTACAAGTACACCAAGCTCGAAGCCGAGGCGCTGCGTCGCACCGACGTGACGACGACGGCGTTTTTCTTCACGCGCCTGCACGTCGGCACGTTCCTCAAGCGCAACGAGATGGAGAATCGCGACTCGCGCTGCGACGACCTCGAAAACGGCAATCCGATCATTGAGGATCTCAATGACGACGGCGAAGTGAGCGACGAGGAAGAGTTCACGAACTGGGAGTGCTACGCCATCCCGCAATACGAGCTCTTCCGCCTCGGCGGCCGCGAAGCGCTGAAGGGCATCCGCTCGAACGACAGCGCGATCGGCACGCACGAAGTGCATCTCACGAACGAACTGTTCTGGCCCGTCTTCCGGAACAAGGACTACCGCATGGGCGCCGTGCACTGGAACACGCTCTACGCCGTCGGCTACGTCGGCGCGGGCACCGTGGCGTTCACGACGGACCAGATCACCGACTCCAAGCGCCTCGTCGTCGACGTCGGCCTCGGCACCGAGTCCGCCATCACGTATCGCGACTGGGACGTCTACCTCAGCGTCCTCTACGCGCACCCGGTGCGCCGCCCGGATGAAATCGAGAAGGGCCGCGGCTTCCGCTTCGCGATCCGCACGGTTCGCTGAGCGAATCAACCAAACGCACAAACGCAAAACGACCCGGCCGCGAGGCCGGGTCGTTTCATTTGAAGCGTTCGTGTAGGAGTTAGAACTTCTCGAGGTTCATCTCGACGGAGCGGACTCCGTTGATCGAGCGGAGGACCTGCGCCGCGACGTCTTTCTGGAGTTCATGGGTCACGGTGCCGACCACGTGAACGACGCCCTGGTCGGAGCTGACGCGGAAGCGGCAGCCGTCGAGCGAGCGGTGGATCGTGAGCTCACGCTCTGCAGCGCGGGCGATCTTGACGTCGTCGTGTTCGACGATCTGGATCAGGTTGGCGACGCGGGTGTAGCCGAGGGACGATGCGTATTTGCCGAGGGCATCGGCGGTGGCGCGATCCGGGGTGCGGCCGCGCAGGATGACGACGCCGGCCAGCTCGTAGACCTGCAAACGGTCCACGGTCACACCGGAGTTGCGGAACGAGTTGGTGAGGTCCTTGACCTCGGGGGTGGCGGCGGTCGCGACCGGGCTGATCCCGATCAGAATCACTGCGATGGCAACGGCTTTGTGGATCGTGCGCATCATGTTATTTGCTGTCTCCTGAACCCCAGAGATAGCACCCCGCGTGCCAGGATTTGAACTTATTGGTTGCGGAAGAGTTTACGCCAGGTGACGGGAAATTCTTGCGCAAAATTTTGCGGGGTCCGCCAAACGGACGACCGCGGGCGTTTCCAGATCGTACGGGTCAGCAGCGTGATGATGGTGGTAAACGCGCCAGAGCAGCGCGACGGCGAGAACGATCAACACGAGGAGTCCGGCGAGGGCAGTGAGTCGGCGCATGATGGCAGCGGGCGGAGCAATTCCTTTGCCTGGCGGGCACGGCCCGCCGCGCTTGTTGTCCCTTCTAATCCGGCCCTCGCCGATTCGGGTGCACGTCCTTCGCACGCGTTAGAGGGAACAATCAGCGAGGCGGGCCGTGCCCGCTACAATCGCTTCCTCAATGTCCCGCATTCAGGTCCTTCCCTCCGATCTCGTCAATCAGATCGCGGCCGGCGAAGTCGTCGAGCGTCCGGCGTCCGTGGTGAAGGAACTGGTCGAGAACGCGATCGATGCGCGCGCCACGACGATCGACATCCTCCTCGAAAACGGCGGCCGCAAGCTCATCGAGATCCGCGACAACGGCATCGGCATGTCGGAGGAAGACGCGCAGCTTTCGATCGAACGCCACGCGACGTCGAAGATCCGCGACTTCGACGACCTCACCCGCGTCCAGACCCTGGGCTTCCGCGGCGAAGCGTTGCCTTCGATCGCATCGGTCTCACGCTTCACACTGACGACTACCGACAACGACTCCGGCGCCGCGCTCGAGCTCTCCGTCGATCCGCTCACCGGACAACGCACCGTGCGTCCCGCCGCGCGCGATCGCGGGACGACGATCCGCGTCGCCGAGTTGTTCGAGAACGTCCCCGCGCGCCGCAAGTTCCTGCGCAGCGCCGACGCCGAGTTCCGCGCGATCGTCACCGTCGTTTCGTCGTACGCACTCCCACTGCCGACGCGCGCGTTTCGCCTCGAGCACAACGGTCGCGTGGTGCTCGACCTGCCGCCAGTGCCGACCGGACGCGAACGCGTACTGCAGATTCTCGGCAGCGACGCGACCGAGCATCTCGCCGACGTCGACGCAACGATCGGCAACGCGCGCGCCGCGGGCTTCGTCACGCGCGGACTTCGCTACGGCAGCCGCCGCAATCAATTCTTCTTCGTCAACGGCCGGCTCGTGCGCGATCGCGTGCTCACGCACGCTGCAAACCGCGCATCCGAGGCGTTCGACTTCGATGGACATCCCGGGATCGTGCTGTTCCTCGACATCCCGCCGGAGCTCGTCGACGTGAACGTGCATCCCGCGAAGACCGAAGTGCGTTTCCGCGATTCCTCGCAAGTCCACGTCGTCGTCGAGCAAGGCATCAAGCGAGCCCTCGGCGTCGCCGAAGAAGGCGCGTCGCTGATTCGCGATTCCGCCGCGCCGCCGTTTGCAGATTCGGACGAGCCGTTCGCGCGCAGCGCATCGCCGCAATCACTCTTTCCGCCGCAGCGATTCGATGACGGCGGTCCGCGCTGGACTCCGCAATTCACGCCGCTCTTTCAACGCGAGTCGATGGTCCAGCCGCCGCTCGCGGGACAGAGCGCGCCGCTCGCAGTCGCGATCGAAGACGAGGAAGTCGCACCGCAGCTCGGCGACCTGCAAGGTCGCGTCATCGGCCAGTACCGCATGAGCTACATCCTCGTCGACACGCCCGGCGGTTTGCGGCTCGTCGATCAGCACGTCGCACACGAACGCGTGCTCTACGACCGGTATCTGCAACGCATCGAAGCGCGCGATCCCGTGTCGCAGCGACTGCTCACGCCGATCCTCTACGAAACCGGCGCGGCCGAATGCGCCGTGCTCGAGTCGCATGTCGAGGAGTTGCGCGGCGTCGGCTTCGAGATTGAGCGGTTCTCCGGCAACGCCTTCGCGATCTCCGCGGTGCCGCCGGAGCTGCTGCGCCAGAAGATCGATACGTTCCTGCGCAAGCTGATCGACGCGTCGATGGAAGAGAAGTCGTCGCACGTGACGCACGTGCGCGATCGCATCGCCGCCTCTCTCGCCTGCCAGGCCGCGATCAAAGTGCATCGCCCCCTCGGCGGCGAAGAGATGGCGCGACTCGTCGCGGAGTTGCTCAACTCTTCGAATCCGTTCGCCTGTCCGCACGGACGTCCGATCATCGTCGACATCAAGCACATCGACATCGAACGTCACTTCCACCGCAAGTAGAAGATCGCGGACTTCGCGCGCATCGCCGCGAAACTATTCGTGCGATGTTGTTCGGACGACTGCCACCCCGCATCCTCGGCCGGCGAGGCGAATCGCGCGCGGCCTGGTTCTATCGGATGCGCGGCTACGCGATCCTCGCGCGCAACGAGCGCTTTCGCTACGGCGAGATCGATCTCGTCCTGCGACGCGGCCGGACGATCGTCATCGCCGAGGTGAAGACGCGGCAGACGCGATCCGCCGGCGAAGGCCACGAAGCCGTCACACGCGAAAAGCGCGAGCGCTTGATTCGACTCGGTGATCGCTACGCCGCGCGACATCCTGACGCGCAACTGCGCTACGACATCGTCTCGCTCTTCTGGACCGGCTGGCGTTTCGAGATCACGCACTTTCCGGATGCGTTTCAGCCCGTCGCGGACGCGCAACGTCCGTGGATTTGGCGCGCTTAGCCGAGACTTCGCAACCGCACTTCCGCGTCGAGGCGATGACGGCCTTGCGGCCACGCTTTCAGGAACGCGCGCCACATCACCTTCGTGTTCATCTGCGCGGCGAGATCGTACTCCTGCGATTCCTGACGATTCGCGCGCGCGTCTTCGATGCGCGGCGCGTCGGGATACTTGCCGATGTAGTCGTCCCACGCGGCGACCGTGCCGATCTCCCATGCGTGATCGAAGTCGCCCTCGACGATCGCGCGTCGTGCGATCGCGCGACGTTGCTCCGCGCCTTCGAGCCACTCGACGCGCGCGCGCGCAAACGCCTCGAACAATCCTTCCGGATGATTGAGCAGGAACAAGCCCCACGACGCGACCGTGTCCACTCCGCGCGCTTCTTCGTACGCCATCGTTTCGCGCAGATGATTCTCCGCGTTGCCGCTGCGCTTCCCGTCCGGGAACTCGTCGAGATACGCGCGCCACGCAGCAGGACTCTTCGCTTCGAGCGCGACGCAGTACGCCGTCTCTTCGCGCACGCGCGCCGAGTCGAGACGCTCGATGGCCGCGGTCGCGTGCCGGTCATCGCGCCAGTTCTCGAGGTACTCCTCCCACGCTTCTTCCGTGTCGATCGCCGCGGCGTGATCGAACGCGAGGCGTTCGGCGATCGCGCGCTCCGCTTCTTCGACGTGATGCGCGGGAAACTTCGTGCGGAACTCGCGAAATGCGGTGTACGTGTCCGCAGCGAGCGCCGCGGACCACGCTTCGTTCGCGAGCATGTCTTCCGTCGGCTCCGCGGCGATCGTCTTCGGGACGTCGGTGCGCGCGATCGCCCGTCGCGTCGGCGCAGCGAACGGTGTCAGCGCATCGGCGAGCTCGCGCGCGGATCCCCAACGTTGCGTGCGTTTCTTCTGCAACGCCCGCAGGACGACGGGCTCGAGTCCGTGCGGAAGATCGAGCGTCGGGTTCACCGTCCGAAACGACGGCGGCGCCTCGGTGAGATGTTTGACGATGTAGCCATTCGGCGTGCGCGCGGCGAACGGCGGCACGCCGGTGAGCATCTCGTACAGCACGACGCCCATTGAATAGAGGTCCGCGCGACCGTCGAGCATCTCGCCTTCGTCGAGCTCGCCGAGTTGCTCGGGCGACATGTACTTCGGATTGCCGACGAACACGCCGGCCTGCGTCGTGTCCGCGGAGTTCGCGGTCGTCACGTCCTTCGCGACGCCGAGGTCGATGATCTTCACGACGAGGTTGTCGTCGGCGTCGAACGCGAGCATCACGTTGTCCGCGGAGACGTCGCGATGCAGGAGGCCGCGGCGATGAATGTGATCGAGTCCGCCGAGGACTTGCAGCGCGACTTCGATTGCGAGCGCGAGCGGAAAGCGACCGTTCGCGGCTTCCCACTGGCGCACCGTCGTCCCATCGATGAACTCGGTGACCATGTAGCTCGCGCCGTCGGGCATCAGCGAGAAGTCGTGCACGACGGCGAGATTCGGATGATGGATCTGCGTCGCGAGTCGCGCTTCGCGGAGAAAGCGCTGGCGGTAGACCTCGTCCGCCATCAGCGACGGCTTCATCACCTTGATGCAGCGAAACGCGCCGAGGTGAATGTGACGCGCTTTGTACACCTCCCCCATCCCGCCCGCGCCGAGAATGCCCAGAATCTCGTACTTTCCGTCGAGCAGCGTCCCCGGAATGAAGCCCGCCTTCGCACCCATGAAGAACACTCACGGTACGCCTGAACGCGTCGTTAGAGCAACGCGGCGGTTACGGAACTGCACCGCTCGCGGTGCCTTTCGTAACTCCTTGGTATATGCACCGCTACAGGAGGGCAAGCTCCGCGCGTGACGAGCGTACAATCCGGAGCGGGGGGCGTCATGAAGCATCCATCTCAGAGAGAGGAGCCTGGGAGGGACGAGTGTCTGCGAATGAACCGTCTCTGCCTCAGCGCGAATCTCAGGAAAACCGAGCGGCTGATCACGCGTCACTACGACGCGTATCTGGCCGAGGCCGGTGTCACCGCCGTACAACTACCCATCCTGGCCATCATCGCATCCGCGGAAGAGCCAACCTTTCGCCTGCTGGCTCGCGAGCTCGGACTCGACCGCTCGACGTTGTCGCGCAACCTGGCGTTGCTCGAACGCGTCGGCTTCGTCGACATCGGACCGTCGTCGGGTCCGAAGCCGGGACTCATCACACTCACGCGCAAAGGCCGCGAGACACTGCGTCGCGGACACAAGCGCTGGAACGAAGCCCACGCGCATCTCGAAGAAGTGCTCACGAACGACGAGATCGAAGACGGGCTGTCGTTTCTGAAGACGCTGCGGCGCGGCGCGCGCACCGCGGCGGAGACGGGCGAAGAGCTGGCGAACTAACGCGCGACTGAATCGGCGGACGGTTACACGTCCGCCGATCGTGGTCGTAAGGATCGCGCGATCAGACCGATGCCGCCGAGGAGCAGCACGAGCATCAGGATCGTGTTGAAGAGCGTCGTCGGGCGGAAGTAGATGTCGAGGTTCGTCAGAATCCCGACGAAGATGATCACGGCGCCGGCGATCGTCAGCACCCAGCCGATGATCGACTTCCCGTCGAAGAACAGGAAGCCGATCCCGACCACGAACGGCAGCAGCGAGAGTCCGAACGCGCTGTAGCCCCAGAGGCGCCAGTAGCCGCTCGTGACCGTCACCTGATTCGTCAGCAGCCAGCCGCCGGCCACCGCCATCACGAATCCGAAGAAGAACGTGCCGAGGCCGCCTTCCGTGCCGCCTGCGCCGCGAAGATCGCTCATGCCGCGTAGTTTACGCGGCTGCCGTCGCCATCGCGTCGCTGGACGTGCTCTTCTTGCGGAGAATCGCCGCGGCGAGGAGCGTCATCACCAGACCAACAGGAAAGATCTCGAGGAACGTCACGCCGATGTTCACCAGCGGGTTCTCGTACAGCTTCGCGAAATCGGCCATCTCCTTCGCCTTCGCCGCGATCTCCGCCTGCGTCGCGCCGTTCGCGCGCATGTTCTCGAGCATCAGCGCGATGTAGCGCGGGATGAAGTCCTGTCCCCAGTTGTAGTAGTAGATCTCCCACGTGATCACGTACGCCGCGCAGGTGATGAGCGTGATCAGAATGCCGACCTGAAACGCGCGGCCGAAACTCACCGTGCCGCCGCAGACGTCGTCGCGGTACGAGCGCACGCCGAAGAAGATCATGATGAACGCCAGGACCATCGCCGTGTAGCCGGCGGTCGTGCCGTACTCGAACGGGATCGTGCCGTTGTGGTTGAGCGGCGTGACGATGGCGACGAGCACCTCGAGGATGCCGGCGGAGATGAGGCCGTACTTCAGAACAGTCTTTTTCATGGAGTTCCCCTCTCGTGTTTTGACCGCAAGGTAGGGATCGTCGTGCGGCCTGTCGCCCTACTTTCGGGTGATTTTGAGGGAGTCACCCTTTCGTTGACGCGAAAAATCAGGGAAGCAGCCCCAACTCCCGCGCTTTCTGCACGGCCTGCACGCGTCGGTTCACCCCGAGCTTCTCGAACACGCGCGACGAGTGGGTCTTGACCGTGTTCTCGGACACGAACAGCTTCTCGGCGATCTCGCGGTTGCTGTGTCCCGCCGCGATGAGCGCGAGGATCTCCTGCTCGCGCGGCGTGAGTCCGGTCTCGCGCAGCCGGGCCTCGTCGACGACGAACGGTCCGTCGTCGCGGACGCGCACTTCCTTCACCACGACGACCTGCTTGCGCGCCGTGAGGCGCAGTCCGACGTAGACACCGACGACGGTGAAGATGATCGCGACCAGGCCGCCGTAGATCTCGCCCGGATAGGCGTGGATGAAGTGTTGATATTCGATCAGCTTCAGGACGGCGATGAGAACGCCGCCGAGGAGACCGTAGAGAAGGAGCCGTTTCAAGCGGCGCTAGTAAAACAGAAACGCCACGCTTTCGCGTGGCGTTTGATCACTTTAAATTGGAGCGGGGAGGAGCGCGAGTTGTTCAACAGCGAAGATGTTAGTGCAACTCCGCGACGAACCAAACTTCGTGCAGGGCCCGCTGAGACACCTGCCCGCGATCCCGGCGGCCATACGCGCCACGCATCAGATGCAAGTTGTCGTTCTCGTCAGCTCCGTAGTTCCGATCGGGGCCGAATACCTCATAGTCGAGCGAAATCGATACGACGTCCGCCTGAGCCAGTGTGTAATTCTCCGAATTCGAAACGAGTCCGTCATGGTTGCGATCAACCCACAACCGCAGCCGTGACCAGACTCGGTCCTGCCGGCTTATCTGGCCGTCTCCGTTCCCGCCATACGCAGGATCGTCATGCGCGCTAAGGGCCTCGTACCCATGGGAGGCTCGCGTGCCGTCTGGCATGATCGTCGCGTCGCCGAACAGTTCCCGCCCACCATCTATGGTCCGATTCCGGTTCCAGTCGACGTACAAGAAGCCGTCTTCATGATCAGGCGACGTCCAGGCCGTAAGATCCACGATGCCGTTTCCGTCGAGGTCGAACCACACGGGACTTTCGCTCTGGCGAGTGGTCTGGATGCCGTCGCCGTTCAAGTCCAGGATCAGCGGCTCATAGGTACTATTGTGGTTGGTGGGGTCGGTGAACTCACCACCACCACCGGGCCCACCACCGGGGGCACACCGAGTGTTCGAGCCCTGCCACGTGGCCTCGTGCTGATGAACACCGAAATCACCGACCGCCCAGGCCGTGAGTTCGGTGCTGTAGCATGCGCCAGGATCAGCAGGACCTTCAAAGAACTCGTCATAGAGCCCATCTGATTCGCTAAACGTTGTCGAGTAGACCTGCGGGCCGCTCACGCTGTGGACACCGGCAATGTCGTCCACGATCCGCTGATTGAGTGTACTCAGATACTCGGCCGTGCCGAACGAGCTAAACTGCGACGTCACGGGCATAAGGAAAACCGAGCCTTGAACGTTGTCCGCGTTTGCTCCGACGCCGGCGAGGAGAACCGCGGCTATGAGCAGCACATGCGCGATTCTCATCGGCACCCCTCCTCTGCCTGACGCAACGCGGAGGGTTCCGTCGGACTAAAGGAGGTTGAGAACATATTCGCGGCGATGACCTCGTAGAGGAACCGGTTGAATCGCTCCTCGCCAAACTCCTGACGCGCCTTTGTGAGCGCTTCGATTCGACTCCGACAAAGGACGTTGTATCTGCGATTGAAGTCCTGCCGCGCGCTATCAGTTTGCGGACTCCTCGCGCCCTTGCCGCTCGGCCGGTCGTACGCCGAGTGAACGTCGGCCATGTAGATGACTGAGATGTTTCGTAGGCGCTCCCAAAAGTCGGCCGGCAGCCCATGCCCAAGGACTTCAGGCATCATGTACTTGCGGAAAGCGTCGCCCGTCCGTGGCTTCGAAAGGAAGGCGAGTTGCATCAACTCGTCAAAGACTTCGTGCGGGAGGAAGAGTTCGGGGTGGGTCTGCCCGGTAAAGGCATCCACGACCTTGTCGCCGGCCTTCGTAGTCGCGACTCGACCTCGCGCCGAGACACGCGCCTTTGCTGCCTCAGGATTGGTGCGAAGTGCTAGCCGCTCCTCAACCGACCACTGCCACGGTTTGCGCTCGGGCGGGGCGGCTGAGACCGCAAGCGCCACAAGGCTTGCAATCGCCAGGGTAGTTATCACTCTCATTCTTGCCCCCTCTCGGGCACGTTAGGATCCAATCCGTCAGTAAGTCAACGCGCACAGACGTCAAAAATCATCGCTCGTGGAGCCTATGTTCCAATTTAGCTCATTCGGCGTCGGTGGCCCGCGCGATAGGGCGGATGAATTACCGTGGCTGATTCAGTAAATGCGGAACGCGTTCACTAATTCTAGCCTTTTTTTTGAAGAGCTGAATGGCAGACAGCCCGATATGCGAGGTAGATCTGCCAGACCGACAATAACGTCGCGAGCAAGGTCATACCGTCAGCGAATGAAAGTGCCACGGCGTTAACGTAATACCGGGAAGGCCGCCACGCAAGACAGGAGCTCAACTTCTCTGTCGTCAGCTCTCAGCTCCCCACGTCGCGAGGACGAGACCGAGAATTTCGGGGAGGATCTGGTGCGCGCCAGGCATTGGCGGCCTTTTCTCTGAAGGCCTTCAACCCCCTCCACAGGCGTCGAACTGAACTGATTGCACCGAGTAGCTGGTGCTCGCACTTCCCGAGTAGCAGGAGGAGAACGTCGGACATCGTCTCGACCTCCTGTCCCACCGTTTTCACCAGCAGGAAGGCGAGATAGAGCAGCACCCCCGTCCCCAAAATGGGGCCAGCTCCTTTCCACACCTGAACGATGAATTCGAAAATGTGCTGCATGACTACCCCCTTGTGTCGCGGCAACCAGTGCCTTACTGGTCTACCGAGGGCCGTGAAGCTTCGAAAACGTCGAAGACCCGCGAAGGGTCAGGTCGACTGTCAAAAACGACGGAGTCCGTCATTGGGGCCTTAACGTCGGTCGAGAAAATCCATTGCAAAGGATCTCGCCTTTGTTTCGACCAGCTCTTTTTGTGGGGGGATGTTCAGGAGGGACGGGTTAAGGGTAGTTCGATCGACCTTCGTGTCAAGTTTTGATATCAAAATGACATCACAATCGGCGTGATATTCGGCCGTGACCGATTTCCAGTTAAGCGCCTTTACATAAATGATTTAACGACAATTGCAAGCGCACATTGCAATTTCCACAGGCCGTAGAGTCGCCGCATCTTGAGGGGGACCCATCACGATCCCAGAGCCGATAAGTGCCGTAGAGGCTGGGGCTTACGAACAGGTACCCGAGCTGAATGCAGGAGCGTAGCAATCTCCATAGACGGGCGAGGAACTTTGTCACCTTTGCCCATTAGGGAGTGGCATCAGCAACGCCTTCCCTACCACTCGACGTTGGGACATTCGGGATAGGCCAGCGCGAAAAGAAGCCGGAAGTCTTTGAATGCGAGCTGAGCGATGATTCCAGCAGACCGACGAGATAGAGGACTTCTCATTTCACAACGTGTGGCTCGACTTCACTCGTCAGCCTTCCATGTCGTCAGTTCGTGCTTCAGCCGACCAAGCCAAGTACCCGTCTCACCAAGCTCGCGCTTCGCCTCCTGCACGGCTCCCACGAGGAAACGCACGAAAAGGCGAAAGGTATGGAGGGTCCCCAACAAGAGGATGAAGGCGAAGAGGATTGAGAGTCCCGCGGCGATCAGGAGATGATCGGCAACATACGGCAGAACATCTTTCCAGGCAGCATCGAACATGACAATCCGCTCCATTCCCTCTTTCGAGGACTCGACGAGTAATGAGCGGTTGTCAGCGCTATTTTCAGCTTGACGACCTAATAGTCAGTAGCGCCGTACTAGTTCCACGCTACCGCTTGCCTAGTACTCGCAACTAGGCACCTCCTAGTCCGCTTGGGGCCGGACCTACTTCAAGCCAAGCACTGTAGCATAAACACAAACTAGGCGCGTAAAGGTAACGGTTGTTACGACGCGACGGGTCTCAACCTGCACGGAGGTCGGCGGAGGCCACTATTTCGACCTTGACGAACTCTGCCGTTTCTTTACGCTGAAGACATGTCCGCAAATTCGACCGGCGTCAGCAAATCGAAGCCGCAGCGCTCCGAACACTCAAGCAGACGATGCGTCGCAAGCCCTTCTGGCTTCCTTACTTCCTCTGGCGCCCGGTCCAGGCGCTTTGCATCAAGATCGTCTTCGAATGAAGCCGGTGCCCGCCGCCTACAAACGACACGTTGCTCGGCTCGTGAAGAAGCTCCGGTGGGACTTCTACGCAAATGAGTACTCATTCCACACGTGCTACTGCGACGTAGTCCCTGACCATGAGCGCGCCGCGGCGACGATCGAGATCACGGCCGTCTACCTTGAAGCAACACTCAATCTGTCCTCGCAGGCTGAAGAAATGTGGCGCGACAAGGACTATCAGAAGCTAGGGCGGCTACTAACCCACGAGTTCGCGCACCTCCTCACTGAACCGCTCTACCTGATCGCTATCGACGCGATCACGAACACGAGCAAGGCCCTTCTCGAAGACGTGCGCGAGCGTCAGACCCTCTCGGCTATCAGCCTTCAGATCCGCTCTACACGCGCCTGGGTGGCTTGGAACTTACGGGAGCGTTCGTCGACGAGTCGAACGAGGTCCCTCACCCCGCTATCGACGTACTCGAGACTCGTCTTGGCCGGCGCCTCAACGACAAGTACGCGCTCCTGCCGAAACTCTTCGAAGGTTCAACCCCGACAAGGGCACGTCTACGCCCGCTACTACAAGCCCCACCGGGACGCGATCCGACGGCCCTCATCGAGTACGACGCCATCTTGGACCTCTTCACAAACACGGTCGACGACAGCAAGGAATGCTATCTCATTTGCGACGCCGCACGATTCAACGGCGACTTCATCCCAATCTTCCTCTTCGAGGGCTTCCACCTCTACAAGATCAAGGTCTTCAGACGGCAGGGCCTCGACGTGACGAGGGAGATCATCCGGCAGACACTCGCAGAGGAGCGCATCCCCTACTCGCATACCCTCATCGACGAGAATGGCGTCGGCGGCGGCCTTATCGACGACCTCAAAGGCGTGAAGGGCTTCGTGGCCAAGGCGGTGCCGATGGAGCCGAAGCTGAAGGCCCAAGACTCGCCCAAGGAGCAGTACGAGAACCTTAAGGCGCAGTGCACCTACCTCCTTGCGGAGGCTGTGAACCGACACAGGGTCGCCGTCGCGCTCGATCAGGTCGAGCTACCGCCGAACATGACGATCACTCAAGTTCAGGGAGATGCTCGTCGAAGACTTGGAGCAGATGAAGCGGAAGGATGCGGACAAGAACGGGAAGCTGAAGATCGTCCCAAAGGACGAGGTGAAGGAGCGGCTGGGGCGATCACCGGACTTTGGGCACACGATGATGATGCGGATGTTCTTCGAGTTGAGGCCGTCCGGCTCAAGTTTCGTGCCGCCGCCTACCATGGGCCTCGTCCAGCCGTACTACCCGCGATTAGGCGTTTAAGCGGGCCTCAACTGCGGAAAAATTCGTGTTTTTCTCAAACAAATATGCATAAAAATTTAACACGATGAAGAGTGCTGATAATTCTACCTTACACATTTTCCACAATCGACATCCGGCAAGTGATATAAGTTCTTATGAGTCAATATGATGAGATTGATTCGCTTGCCGTTCAGACAGTCGAAAAATTGTATACGCTGCTGTGGAAAACTCCCCAAGAAGTGCGACGCACACCTGGTTTGAACGGAGCGCAACGACCAGCATTCATTTTGACGCAAGTCACTCAATTTAAATCCGTTATGCACTGACATGCGTCCACTGACATCAGATCACAAGATCTTGGGCCTTGCCCTTGACTTGAATGCGTCACCGCGCGTATATCTTGCTCGCGGTTTTTCGCGAGGAGTCGCTTCGGCGACGATGCGCGAAGGTTTTTTCGATTAGCTCGGGAGTGCGAAGAGCACATACAAGACCGAGCAACCCGGAACCACTCAACCATGAAGGATGAGGACGAAGGGCCGGCGAGCGTGTTCTAGACGCTCGCCGGCTATCTTCGGCAGAGGTAGACCTGCTAAGGGGACGCCACCTCACGCCTCGCGGAAACCCGCGTCTCGTTACAAACACCGACAAACTAGATTGTCGTTCCGACAATCTAGTGATCGTCGCCCGTAACGGTTACACATTCTGTATAGCGCGGCGCTATACGTCAACACGTTAAGTTGACATCCCAACCTGCATGAAGATCAGGGCGCTGAATGTAACTTACGCCGCGTCATGAGCTTAGGCCATTCTACGTGGCGCCGAATGCCGAAGAAAAAAAAGATTACTTTTTGGTCAACGAGGTGCGCCCTGGCCCTGTTAGCCGCCCTAACCGCAGTCCAAAGGGCTTCCACGCTCCGGCCAACTAACCGGTCAGGAGCGGCCGAGCTACGGTGATCGCGCTTTGGTGGAAGCTGGCGCAGACGTCTGCACAACAACCGGCGGATGGTGAGCCACCCCAAGGAGCGTAGCGGCCTCGTCGCGGATCATCCGCAGGCCAACAAGGATCAGGAATATCAGCAGGATAAGACGCAGCACGAAGTGCTCGAGCTGATCAAAAGTGGGTACACGCATGAAGTCTCCGACATAGTCAGGTTCGAAGCGGTTACGACCCTTTGGGGCTTGCCCAATCGCAACCAGATTCTTGCCGACCACGTCGTAGATTGCCGCCAATGGCTGATACGGCTCTGCGCGAGTGGTTTATCGCAACCTGGGGAGGTTGCTGGTGTGACCTCGTAGATCCAAGATAGTCCTCTTCCCCGTCAGCGCAATCGAGATATCCCCAGCCTGCGGCCTACCGCCGGCTTCGCACCCCTCTACGATGAAGGAAAGCTTCTTCATCCCGTGCCTGACGTCGTATCCATCCAGACCCTCCAAGACATCATCGCGAGCGATAAGGCATGTGATGCGAACGGACCGCAAGGCCGGCCATCTTGTGCTCGACTACGTGGCGATGACCGAGCAGTTCGGCGAGCTTGACTACGACGAGTTCGTTGAAGTTTGGGAAGCGGCCGACGCGCTCATGGAAACTGCGCTCGCTGCTGGCTTCGACCCGGCGGACCGTGCCGGATCTCCTCATGAAGCTCCCGCCTGAGGCGGACACATAAGCCACAAAGTTACTGCACATGCGGTTGTGCAGTAGCGTTGACCCTCTTGGTGTTCACGCCCATCCTCAGCATGCGACTGACTCGTTAAGACGACGCCGGGCTTGTTACACCGGTCCCCGGCGCCTTGCGGGTCAGCCGCCTCCGAGATGGCGAACCCTCATGAGATCCGACGGCTACGCTGAAATCACTCCCCTCCTCCAGGCCGCGCGAATCATGGAGGAGTTTTCGAAATCTTAAACGCCGGCAACGACATCCCTCCGAGTACAAAGGTCGCGCTGCGCAACGACTAAAGAGCACGCGCCGAGAAGCTTCCCGCACTCATCCATCGTGAACGGCAGGGTCGGATGGTCCGGCACCACGGGCTTCGCTACGCCAACAGCCGGGTTCTTCGCAATCCACTCCGCATTCGATGCAGAACTTGAAGAATGCGCGAAGGCGTTCGAGTTTCCGAACCGACTTGATAGGCGCGGTTGTCCACGAGGCGCGAAAGTCGCGCATGCGCTGGACATCCAGTTCCTTGAGGTACTGGTAGCCCTCATTCGCGCACCACGGCAACGTTCGCCGACGAGGCGCTTAACGAGCTTGAGGGTCCCTTCGCCTAGGTTTCGCGCGACAGCATCTTCGAGGGACTGCCGGACCGCTTCGGCGATCGTTTTTGGCGAAAGGTCTTCGCCGATTTTCCCAGCCTGGATCCACTCGCGGACCACACTCTCGGCGCTTCCCGTTTGGTCGAGGGCTTTGCGGATCTTTTCGTTCCCTAAGGAACCTTCACCGAGATTGGACAGCCGCAGCGGCGTAGCGCCGCGAGGTTCTGCCGCACGCTTTCGTGTGGCGCCGGAAAAGAGTGAGGGCCATACCGTCCTCCGATTTTCTCGAAGCACGCATATGGCCCACAGTCTCGATGCCCCAGAAGCTAAACAACTGAAGCAGGTGATCTTAAATTGGAGCGGGAAACCGGACTCGAACCGGCGACATCAACCTTGGCAAGGTTGCACTCTACCAACTGAGTTATTCCCGCTTGCTTACGG
>DASVNL010000213.1:0-7523 GCA_036383875.1 Thermoanaerobaculia bacterium | reverse complement strand
TAGCGATTACACATCGCGTACGCCTCGCGAAACGTCGGATTCTCAATGAGCGCGCGATTGACTTCGAAGTAACTGCGCACGACGTCGTTCGTCTGCAACAGACGGCGTCGCAAATCGACGGCAATCTCGCGCCAGAATTTCGCCGCGGCCGATGGCTTCGCGCGCAGAAACTCCGCGAGGTCATTCATCGAGATCGAAAGAACCTCTGCGTCCGTCACTGCGTGTAATGACGCGGATGCGACGCCGTCTTCGATGATCGACAATTCACCGAACGTTTGTCCGGTTCCGAGATCGCACAAATTCACATCGCGATCGTGCACGCGGCGCTCACACGCACGCGTCCGCTGCGCATGATGTGCAGCGCGCGATTGGCGTTTCCTTCAGAAAGAATCACATCGCCCGGGGCAAAACGGGTGCTGTGCAACACACCTCTGAGATGCTCCAGTTCATCGGCGTCGAACTCGACGAACAAAGTTACGCTTTTCAGGAAATCGTCTTCGGCCACGGTTCGGCTCCGTTTTGCGCTATCATTCTTGCCATACCACAACTAAAGGATTTCAGGACCTCGGGAACCGCAGGGTACTCCGGGCGTGGTGGGTATTCAACTTCAGTTCTCTCACAAACAAGGAGACGCTTATGGACGGCTTGCTGCGTGCGCTGATCAAGACGGTGCGTCGCCGCCTCCGGGCGGATGAGGAAGTCACAGTCGAAGCAGTGACGAAGGAGTTGGGGTATACGCGGCAATACATTTCGGGCCGCTTCCACCGCATCACCGGCCGTCTCCTCAGTCAGTTCCTCAAGGAAAAACGACTGGAAAAAGCCGCACGGCTGCTGAAAGGCGGAAACGTGCGCGTCTCGCAGGTCGCACGCCGCTGCGGATTCGACTCCGAAAACTACTTCCGGCAGCAGTTCCGGATTCGTTACGGGATGTCGCCGCGGCAGTTCCGCTCGAACGGAAATCTGCGATCGGCTCCGCGCCGGATGCCTCTTGCGCTCGCCACGGCTTAATGCCGTGGCCGCGCATTAACGCGGGACGTCGAACGCCGCTTCGTTCCAGAGATAGCGGAGTGTGTTGTGATCGAGCACCCGTGTGCCGGTCAGATAGACGACAAACAACAACGCGCGACGCAACGCGGAATGACGCTTGCCCTGCTTCGCGAGATATTCGCGATGCTCCTCTTCCGACGCGAACGTGATCGAGCGCAATTCGTGCGCGAGCCACATCACCGTTCCCTGCACCGCGATTTCTTCCCACTCCCCTTTGTTCGCGAAGCGCAGGTAATTGCGCCGATGAAACAAGCGCACCTCACCTTCATCGCGCGTGAGCTTCAGCGGCTTACCGGCGTAATACGGAGTCGAACGAATGCGAAATCCGCGCGCTTTCGCGGCAGTCGCGACGTCGATGATTTCCTGCGCGAGCTCCTCGCCGATCATTTCGCGCTCGCGCACGATGAGCACCCAGTCCGCGGACGCCGCATCGACTGCGCGATTGAATTCGGCGCGATGACTCGACAACGCAGCGCGCGGCGGGATGTCGAGCACGAGTTGCTCGATGTGCTCGAACCGCGTCGTCAGCGGCTGCAGGTTCTCGGCGTGCACGTCGCCGAGGGCGACGATCGAGAGACGCACGTCTAGTCTCCGACGTCTTCGCGCACGCGCACGATGCGCACCGCTTTGCCCGTCTCTTCGTCGATCTCGATGAGTGCGCCGGAGAGCCGGATGTCGCGCTTCGCGACTTCGAGCTTGCGCGGCGTGTTCATCAGAAACCGATGCAGCGCTTCCTCGGGACGGAAGCCGATCACCGAGTCGTACGCGCCGGTCATGCCGACGTCGGTCTGATACGCGGTGCCGTTCGGCAGCAGGCGTTCATCCGCAGTCGGCACGTGCGTGTGCGTCCCGAGAACGGCGGATGCACGGCCATCGAGATACCGTCCCATGGCCTGCTTCTCCGACGACGCCTCGCCGTGAATGTCGACGATGATCACCTTGATCGACGGATCGAGCGCGGCCAGTTCTTTGTCGGCGCTGTAGAACGGATTGTCGACCGGCGGCATGAACACGTTGCCCATGAACTGCAGCACCGCGACGTTCACGCCACCCGCCGTCTGCCGCACCACACTCCCCTTGCCGGGATTGCCGGCCGGGTAGTTGGCCGGCCGGATCACCTGCGGGTAATGCTCGTAGTTGTCGACGAAGTCTTTTTTGTCCCAGATGTGATTGCCGGACGTGTACACGTTGATCGGCAGGTCCGACAGCTCATCGATGATGGCCTCGGTCACACCGAATCCGCCGGCCGCGTTCTCGATGTTCACGATCGTGAAATCGACATTCTCGCGGCCGACGACGGTGTTCAGCTTCTGGTGCAGGGCGCGACGTCCTGGCTGTCCCACGACGTCGCCGATGTAGAGGACTCTGATCATTTAGCGAATTCGGTCGCGCGCATCTCGCGGATCACCGTGACTTTGATCTGACCCGGATACTGCAGCTCGGACTCGATCTTTCGTGCAACATCCTTCGAGAGCCAGATCGACTGTTCGTCGGTGATCTTCTCCGAATTGACGATGATGCGAAGCTCGCGCCCCGCCTGAATGGCGAAGCTCTTCGAGACGCCTTCCATCGAGTTCGCGATCGACTCGAGACGCTCGAGACGATGCACGTAGTTCTCGAGGATCTCGCGACGCGCACCCGGACGGGCGGCGGAGAGAGCGTCAGCCGCATTGACGAGCACGGCCTCGACGGTCGTCGGGTCGTAGTCGCCGTGGTGGCATTCCATCGCGTGAATGACGTCGCGCTTCTCGCCGTACTTCTCGAGCACCTGACGCCCGAGCTCGAGGTGCGTGCCTTCCATCTCGCGATCGATCGACTTGCCGATGTCGTGAAGGAGTCCGCCGCGCTTGGCGATGGTGTCGTTCACGCCGAGCTCCACGGCCATGAGGGCCGCGAGCTGCGCGACTTCGAGCGAGTGCACGAGGACGTTCTGTCCGTACGACGTTCTGTAGCGGAGACGACCGAGGAGCTTGAGGATTTCGGGGTGGAGATCGGTGATGCCGAGCGAGAACGCCGCGGCTTCGCCTTCCTCGAACAACTTCTGATCGAGCTCCTGACGCACCTTCTCGACGAGCTCTTCGATGCGGGCCGGGTGAATGCGTCCGTCCTGCATGAGGCGTTCGAGGGAGATGCGTGCGATCTCGCGGCGGATCGGATCGAAGCCGGAGAGGATGACCGCTTCCGGCGTGTCGTCGACGATGAGGTCGACGCCGGTCGCGAGCTCGAGCGCGCGAATGTTGCGCCCTTCGCGGCCGATGATGCGGCCCTTCATGTCTTCGCTTGGGAGATCGACGACGGAGACAGTGTTCTCGGCGACGTAGTCCGAGGCCATGCGCTGGATGGCCATGCCGAGGATCTTCTTCGCTTTCTGGCCGCCGAGCTCCGTGGCTTCGCTCTCGATGCGCTTGATGATGTTCGCCGCTTCGAGCTTCGCTTCGTTCTCGATGCCGCGGATCAGCTCGCGCTTCGCTTCTTCGATCGTGAGACCGGCGACCTGCTCGAGGCGATGGCGCTGCTCTTCGATGAGCGCGTCGTACTCTGCCTCGCGCGATTCGAGCTTCTTCTCGCGATCGGCAAGTTTGCGGTCGCGCTTCTCGATCTCGTCGCTGCGGGTCTCGACCTGCTGCGTGCGTTTGTCGAGCGTCTCTTCCTTCTGTTGAAGGCGGCGCTCCACCGACTTGATCTCGTCACGCCGCGACTGCGCCTGTTTGTCGAACTCGGAGCGCATCTGAAGGAGTTTTTCCTTCGCTTCGAGATTCGCTTCCTTGACGCGTGCTTCCGCCTGCTTGTTGGCGTCGTTGACGATGCGTTCCGCAGTGCGACGGGCCTCTTCGACCTGCGCTTCGGCACGCTTACGATAAATGGCAGCCCAGATCAGGGCCAGGACGACGGCGAGGACGATCCCTACGCCGGCGGCGATCAGTACCTGGATGATGTTCAAAACGACCTCCGCTCGTGGGAGGCCTGCGCAGTCGAGGAAAAATTTCGGAGTACCCCGCCTGAGTCGTGTGGGAGATTCTTACCTGAACCTGTACGAGACAGGTGGGCGCCCTACCCGTGCCGTTTTGGCTACCTTCTGAGGTCCTTCCGAATGAAGGACGAAGGTGTGCACGCGACCCGAGACGCGAGCTACCCGAGATAAGAAGTACGGTTCAGGGGTTAGATCGTGCATCACGAACTCTGCAGGGACTCCGAAAATATGTTTTTGCAACCCGGGCAAGTTGCTCAGCCTATTACCTTGCTGAGCCGATCCGATATTTCCTCGGTTCTCTCGATCCAAATTCCCGCGGCATCCTCCCGCTGTTTCCGGAATCGTGAGAACTCGTCGGCTATGTTCAACGCTGCAAGGATTGCGATTTTCATCGGGTCGACGGTTGCCACCTGCCCCGCTACCTCGCGCATCCTGCTGTCGACAAACCGCGCAAGCTCCATCAAATAATCAGGATCGCCATCCCCCCGGACGTTGTACGTTTGGCCGAAAATCTCGACGCTGGTCGAGGTTGCGGACGAGTCGTATTTCGCGTCCATCAGAAGACTTACCTGAAACGGCGCGGATTATAGCAGACGGTTACTCGGCACCTGTGAAGCGCATTCCGGGACGCCAGTCGACGATCACGGTTCCGTCCTCACAGACCCACGCCACGGCGCTCATTTCGGGGTGCAACTGCCCCTTTTTCGCCTCGACGCGCTTCCAATCCGCGGCCTTGAACGGCTCCGCGTCGATCAGAAACGACGCCGACGGGTCATCCGACCCCGGATGTTTGATCGTGACGTGCTCGATCGTGTCCGCCGACGTGTCGATCGTGAGCGTCGTCTTGTCCTTGCCACGGACGTAGTCGCGCACGCTGCCGGCGTACATCGTCAACTGGTTGTGGTCACACTTGATGGCGGGAGGCGGCGCGAGACGGCCGCTGCTCGCCATCGGCGCCGGCGCAGGAGTCGGCGCAGGCGCTGGTGCGGGTTCGGGCGTCTGAATCGACTCCGTGGCGTAGCCGGCGGTCTTCCACGCGGGATATCCGCCGTGCAGCACGGCGACGTTCTTGAAGCCCATGCCCGAGAGCATCATCGCTCCCTCGAGGCTGGTCTCCTCCGCCTTGCACGTGCAGTACGTGACGAGAAGCTTGTCTTCCGGCAGCTCGCCCGCGCGCTGCTTCATGAGTCCGAGCGGCATCCAGACGGCGCCTTTGATGTGCTCCATCTCCCACGGCACGGTGCCGCGGACGTCGATGGCGATGGCTTCGCCTTTCTCCATCGCGGCTTGCAGCTCGGCCGCCTGGACTCGGGGAACATCGGCTTTGGTAGTGATGGCTAACAAGAGTGCGATCAGGAACATAGGTTTCTCAAAAAGAAAGCGGCGGACGTCGAAACGTCCGCCGCTCGGATTTTATGCGCTGAGGTTCAGGATTAGAGGCCGCGATACGTGGCAGACAGGGACGCGGCGCGGTCGGCCTGACCGGTCGTGAACTTGTACATGCAGTAGTCGTCGGTGTAGTCCATGAAGTTCTCGATCGGGTCGACGCCAGCGGCGTTCTTCCCGGTTTTGCAGGTGTCGCGGCCAGCCGGGCAACCGAAGGCTGCGGACTTCTCGGCCGGGGTGTCGGCAACGTAGTCGCCGCTGCCGTTGCAGCCGCCCTGGAACGTGTGGTACAGGCCGACCCAGTGGCCGACTTCGTGCGTGCCCGTGTCGCCTTCGTTGTACGGGGAGAACGAGCCGCCCGGAACCGTGCGCCAGTCGCACACGACGCCATCCTTGAGAGGCTGGCTGGAGTAGCTCGACGGGAAGGTCGCCCAGCCCAGCTCACCGGTGCTCGGCTGATTGGTGTAGAAGTTCAGTGCCGCGGCGTTGCCCTTGCGGAGCGCGGTCTTCATCTGGGTCTCTGCGGTCGAGCCGTAGCCCGCGCCGAACCAGGTGTTGTTCGCGGTGCGGTCGGTCTGCGCGAGCGCGAAGCGGAACTTGGTGTTCGCGCCGCCCGTCAGTCCGCTGTACGCATCGTTGAGGACTTTGATCTGATTCGCGATCTGCGTGTCCGTCACGTTGCCGCTGCCGGACGTGTTGGTGATGACGTGGAAGTAGACGCTGATCGTTACCGTCGTGGCATCAGAGCCGACGTCGAAACGGCCATCGCGGTGCATGAGGCTCTGGAGCATCGCAGTGTGCTGCTCGATCGCATTGGCCTCGGCTTCGTCAGGCGTATGCGTGACGCAACCGCGCGGGCTGCGCGCGAAAGGCTCAGCGGGGTCGAGGGTAAGCACAGGACGCTCCTGCGCAAAGACGGCAGTTCCGAGGGACAGAACCAGGACGAGGGTGACGATGAGGCTACGGTGCATTCTGTTTTCTTCTCCTGTTTTTGTGCTGAAGCGTCGATTTGACGACCGATCGCCATAGAGCAGCGGCGGTGCCACGGCTTAACTTGTCGTAAGTTATTGAATCCATTGGAGCGGCCGTTTCGTTGTACGGGTCAATAACTAGGCCTTAAATCAACTTCGGACCCACGAAACTGCTCGCACGTGACCCAGCGTGACCCGTTTCCGCCTCACCCAGGGAACGGATCGGCGGCATAGTCGCGCGGCAGGTTGTGCACGATCACCGCAGCTTGTCTTACGCTCGATTACCGCCTAGATTGATCCCTGACTGATGGCCGCTCCGGCTCCCCGTTCCGATTGGCAGTTCCAGCTCCTCGACCTCCGCCCGAGCCGCCCCACTCCCACCCTCGTCCCGCCTCCACCTCCGGTAGAACCGGGTGAGAGTCACGCACTCCGCGACCTGCGCGCCGCCCTCGAACCCGCGATCGCCGCACGCATCCGCAGCGCATCGGAGCTGCTTCGCCACACCGCGAATACCGAACGCACCGCGATCCTCCCCACGACGCTCGAACCACTCGACACACTCCTCGGCGGCGGACTCCCGCGCGGCCGGCTCGTCGAGCTCGCAGCGCGACGCGCGGCGGGACGCTTCTCGATCGTCATGTCCGTGCTCGCATCCGCGACGAGCGTCGGCGAAGCCGCGGCACTCGTCGACGTCGGCGATCACTTCGATCCGCAACTCGCCGAAGCGAGTGGAGTCGATTTGCGAAGACTCCTCTGGATCCGGCCGCACACGATGAAAGAGGCAGTGATGAGCGCGGAGATGATCACCGCCACCGGCTTTCAACTCGTCGTCATCGACGCAGGACTGCATCCACTACGCGGCAAGCGCGCGCCCGACGCCGCTTGGGTGCGACTCGCGCGCACCGCCGAATCGCACGGCACGGCGATGCTCGTCTCCACTCCGTATCCGCTCACTGGCACAGCGAGCGAAGCGGTGATCAAAGGAATCGTCGCGCGGACGCGCTGGATCGGACGCGGACGCTCGCCTCGCCTGCTCGCCGGCATCGACTTCGCGCTGACGCTCGAGAAGCATCGCCATCGCAAGCCGGGCTCGCAGGCAACTCTCAAACTCGAGGTGCTGCCGTGACGCGCATCGCCTGTTTCTACGT
>DASVNL010000212.1:0-3543 GCA_036383875.1 Thermoanaerobaculia bacterium | reverse complement strand
AGCGCTTCCTGCTCCGTGAGTGCGCCGCTGTTCATGCCGCGCAGGAAGTAGTTGAGCAGGCCCTGGCCCGTCGCGGCGTCGTCGAACACGTCGCCGACGAGCGTCGCCTGGCCGGCTTTCTCCATGAAGTTGCGCAGACGTTCCGTTGCGGCGGCGAGTCCGCCGAGGAAGAACGAGTAGACGGAGGCGTAACGCGTGGGGAGTTGTGCGGGATGGAGATCCCAGCCCTGGTAGTACGCGTGGACGAGCGAGTGGCGGATGTGATCGGCGTGCAGTTTCCACGCGCGATGAATGGTCTCGCGATCGCCGATCGGCAGGATGTTCGTCGCGCCGTCGCTGAGCCACAGACCGGTGCCTGAATACGCGACCTGCATCATGTGCCGCGCGAAGTCGCATGCGGGATGATCCATGCGCTGCTCGGACGCGGTGATGTTGCAGCTCGCGGTGTAGTCGTACGTGCCGAAGTGCGCGGCGACGGCGCGACCGCGCGCGGCGTCGAGGAAGCGCGGAAGATTCGACTCCCCGTTCTCGCTGAGGATCGACTGCGTCGTCTCGATCATGAACTCGAGGCGCAGCGTATTCGGTGCGAGTCCGAGGCGCGGCTCCATCGCATCGAAGACGTCGGCGAGCAGCGTGACCTGCTCGGGCAACTGGATCTTCGGCAGCGTGACGACGAAGTTCGACGGCAGCTTGCCGCCCGTCTGATCGAGCACGTTCGACAGCACGATGTCGGCGGTGCGCAGTCCGCGCCGCATCAGCTCCTGCGAGAACGGCTTGATGCGGATGCCGATGAACGGCGGCAGCGTGCCTTCGTTGATCCCCTTCACCAACTCGTTCGCGACGACCGCCGCGTGCTTGTCCTCTTCTTCGTCCGAGCGATTGCCGTAGCCGTCTTCGAAGTCGATGCGGAAGTCTTCGATCGGCTCGCGCTGCAGTTTCTCGACGACGCGCTGCCACACGATCTCCGCGTGGAGGTCGGGCAGATCGATCGCGCGCGAGAACGTGAACGCGTCGACGCCGTGCTCCTCGAGCACCTGCATCGCCTTCTCGCCGAGCTTGCGCGCGGTGTCGTGCTTGAAGAGATGCGCGCCGCCGTAGACGGTGTGCACCGGCTGACGCTCACCGGCCGAGCCGGGGAAGCGTTTCATGAACGGGACGAGCGCCTTTTCGAGAGGCGCGGAAAGGGTGCTGATTTCGGAGGTGGTGAGTGTTGTTTTCATAAAAAAGTTGGCGGTTGGCGGTTGGCGGTTGGCGGTGGAACCAGAGGCGAGACCGCTCGCTCGTGGTCGTGCGGGGGTCTCCCGCCAACCGCCAACTGCCAACCGCCAACTAAAAAGTTACTGTTTCCGAATCACGTGCGCGATGGCCCAGCCCACCAGCGTGAGTCCGCCGAGGATGAGCCAGTTGTATTGGTGACCATACGTTGCGATCGGATAGTGATTGCTGATCATGATCATCACCACGGGGATGACGATGTAGGTGTTGTGCTTGGAGCGAAACTTCGCGCGCTCGGCGAGCTTCTGATCGGGCTCGCGGCCTTCCTTTGCCGCGGCGACCATCTTGCGTTGCGCGGGGATGATGCGCTCCCAGACGTTCGCGGCCATGATCGTGCCGAGCAGCGCGCCGACGTGCATGAACGCGGCGCGGTTGCTCATCACGTGCGGCAGCCACCACGCGACGCCGAGCAGCAGTCCGAACGAGATCGTCACGGCGAGCGGCTCGATCTTCGCGAGCGGCGAGAGCCACAGCAGGTCGTAGACCTTGTAGCCGACGAAGATCGTCGCCAGGCCGGCGATCAGCGCGACTTTGAAGCGCGCCGGATCTTCGACGAGCAGTCCGCCCGCGTAGTAGACGAGCACCAGCAGCATCAGGCCGCTGATCCACGTGATCATCGCTTCCCACTTGAACCAGTGCAGCGTGTGCGACGGCGAGTGCGTCTTCGTCTTCGTGACGCGATAGAAACCGCCGCTGTGCACCATCCACACTTCATCGGGATCGGACGTGTGGAAGCGGCGGTCGAGCCACGTGAAGTAGTACGTCGCGCCGACCCACATGATCCCCGCGAAGACGTGCGTCCAGCGGAGGGCGAGATTGATCCATTCCTGCGTCGTGTAGCTCACGCGATGTGAACCTCGCGCTTCGAGTATTCAGTCAGTCGCATCAGGATCTCCTCGTTCGTGGCCGGTAGCCGGAGTTTGGGGACGTCGCCGTTGGAGACGAAGCGCAGCGCGTGCTTCACCGCGCACCACACCGACAGCGCCATCAGCAGCGGGGGCTCGCCGACGGCTTTGCTGCCGCCGATGTTGACCGGGTTGTCGTGCTCGATCCAGTCCATCGAGAACTGTTCGGGCAGGTCGTTGATGTTCGGGATCTTGTACGTCGTCGGCGAATGCGAGAGCAGCTCGCCCTTCGGTGTGTAGCGCAGATCTTCGGTGGTCACCCAACCGAGACCCTGAATGAATCCGCCGACGAGCTGGCCGCGATCGACGCCGGGATTGAGCGGCTTGCCGATGTCCATCAGCACATCGGCGCGCAGCACTTTCAGTTCGCCGGTGAAGCGATCGATCAGCACTTCGGCGCAGGCCGTGCCCATCGTGAAATAGAGAAACGGATGTCCCTGGCCGCTGGTCCAGTCCCAGTCGATGCGCGGCGTCGCGTAGAACCCGCGCTCGCCGAGGGGGACGCGCTCCATATAGGCGGCCTTCACGAGCTTTTCCCAGCCGTAGTCGGGGAAGCGCGTCGCGACGTCGTCGAGGCGCTTGCGGATCTTCACGCACGCGTCGCGCGCGGCGGCACCGTTGAGGTCCGCGCCGCTCGACGCCGCGGTGGCCGACGTGTTGTTGTTCTTCTCCGTCGACGTCTGCATCACCTGCACGCGTTCCATCGCGACGCCCAACTCGTCGGCGACGATCTGACGGATCTTCGTGTTGACGCCCTGCCCCATCTCCGTCGCGCCGGTCGAGACCTGCACGCTGCCGTCGAGGTAGACGTTCACGAGCGCGTTGGCCTGATTCAGGAACTTCGTGTTGAACGAGATCCCGAACTTCACGGCCGACATCGACATGCCCTTCAGATGCGTGCGTGACGACTCGTTGAACGTGCGCACCGCGTCCATGCGCGCGCGATAGTCGCAGCGCTGTTCGAGCTCGGTGAAGAGTCGCGGAAGCGTGTTGTTCTCGACGACTTCGAGATACGGCGTCGTGTTGCGCGAGTCGACGCCGTAGCAGTTCACGCGGCGGATCTCGAGTGCGTCGCGTTTCAGCGTCGCGGCGATCTCTTCGATCACGTTCTCGATCGTCGCGACGCCCTGCGGTCCGCCGAAGCCGCGAAACGCGGTGTTCGGCGGCATGTTCGTACGGCACACCGTGCCGCGAATTTCCGCGTTGGCGATGAAGTACGCGTTCTCCGCGTGCGTCATCGCGCGCGCCATCACCGCGGGTGAGAGGTCGGCGTACGCGCCGCCGTCGGAGAAGAGGTCGACCTTCATCGCCGTGATCTCGCCGGCGTTCGTGAAGCCGACGCGATAGCGATTGCGGAACGGGT
>DASVNL010000211.1:0-2694 GCA_036383875.1 Thermoanaerobaculia bacterium | reverse complement strand
TCATCGAGTGATGGAACGCGGAGCGCGCGAGCACGAGGCCGTCGAGCAGCGTCACGGTCGCGCAGGCATCGACGCCGTCGCGCAGTGAGCGCAGCATGCGGCTCGCGGCGGACCCGTGGAAGTAAAGCTGATCGCCGCCGCGCCAGTGAATCGTCGGGATGACGACCGGCGCGCCTTCGACGACGAAGCCGACGTGGCAGATCAGCCCTTCGTCGAGGATCGCGTTGATCGTGTCGAGCTCGTAGTCGCCTCGCTTCGGAAGGCGGCGGACTTTCGTGCGATCGGTGATGGGCAATGCGGTCATGGCGTGATCCTTTCGTCGGGCAGCAACCACCAGGCGTACGGCATGTGCGAGAAGCCGACGTGGCCGTAGTACTCGCGTGCCGCGGGTGCGGCGAGCAGCAGCACTTTCGCCTGCGGCGCGGCGGCCTGCGTGCGGCGCATCAGTTCTTTGCCAATGCCCTGCTTCTGATGCGACAGACGCACGGCGAGGTCGGCGAGATAGGTCGTCCACACCCAGTCAGTGATGCAGCGCGAGATGCCGACGAGCTGATCGCCGTCCCACGCGGTGATGGTGAGGTTCGCGTTGCGCAGCATGGCTTCGAAGCGCTCGCGGTCGTCCACGGGACGGCGTTCGCCGAGGGTGGAGGCGATGTAGAGATCGTAGGCGGCGACCGGGTCGAGATCGGGTGTGAGCTTGTATTCGATCATATCGTGCTAGTACAATCTAATGCGTATGCCAGTACAAAACTACATCAGCGGCGGGACAGCCGTCAACATCGCTGGATCGGTGGAGTCGGCGATTGCGGCGGGACAACTCGATTCCGGCGCGCTGCTTCCGCCTGTGCGATCCCTCGCCGATCACCTGCGCGTCAGTCCGGCGACGGTGGCGTCGGCGTACCGGCTGTTGCAGGATCGCGGCGTGGTCGTTGCGGATGGACGTCGCGGGACACGCATCCGTCCGATGGCGCCGATCTCCGTGCCGCGCGAGGCGCCGGTGCCGAAAGGTGTGCGCGATCTCGCCGATGGCAACCCCGACGCGGACCTTCTCCCTGACCTCGACGTCGCACTGCGCAAGCTCACGATGGGCTCACGTTTGTACGGCGAAGAGTTGAACGATCCCGACCTGCTCGACCTCGCGCGCGAACAGTTCGCGGCGGACGGCATCGCCAACGCGAACGTGTCGATCGTCAGCGGCGCGATGGATGGCATCGAGCGCGTGCTGCGCGAGCATTTGCGCGCGGGCGATCGCGTCGCGGTCGAAGATCCGAGCTTCACGGGCGTGCTCGATCTGCTCAACGCGCTGTCGCTCGTCGCGGTGCCGGTCCCGCTCGACGACGAAGGAATCCTCGCCGCGGATTTGAAGAAGGCAATCCGTTCATGCGATGCGTTGATCGTCACGCCGCGCGCGCAGAATCCAACCGGCGCCGCGTTCTCCACGCGACGCGCGCGGGAGCTGCGCAAAGTCCTCGCATCGCGTCCCGACTTGCTGATCATCGAAGATGATCACGCGGGCGCAGTCGCGGGTGCGGACTACATCTCGATCATCGACCGCACGCGCGAGAAGTGGGCTGTCGTCCGATCCGTGTCGAAGTCCCTCGGCCCCGACCTCCGTGTCGCGATGCTCGCCGCCGACTCACTCACGCATGCCCGCGTCGAAGGCCGCCAAAACCTCGGCGTCCGTTGGGTGAGCCACATCCTGCAGCGCCTCGTCGTGCTTCTCGCGCGCGACCGTGCGCCGATGAAGGCGGGCCGCCTCTACACCGAACGTCGCAACGCGCTCCTCACCGCGCTGCGCGAGCACGGCATCGCGGCGCATGGCGCGTCCGGCCTGAATGTGTGGATCCCGGTCGCCGAAGAGAACGCAACCATCCAAACGCTGATGCAGGCCGGTTGGGCCGTGCGCGCTGGCGAGCGATATCGCATCGCGACGCCGCCCGCGATTCGCGTGACGATCGCGGCACTCGAGCCGCGCGACGCCGTGCGATTCGCGGACGCTCTCGCGAACGCGATCTCCCCGCGACGTCGCGCGAGCGGTGCGTGAGCTACTTCGTCGCGCCGACGGTTTCGCGCGCGGACTTTGCGAACATCCCCGGCGTGTACTCGGTGATCGTCCCGGTGAACGCGGACGCTGCGACCGTCAGCGGCGATGCGAGCCACAACTTGCCGGGCCCGGAGCGCCCTTTGTAGTTGCGGTTGATCGCGCTCACCGTGACTTGCTCACCCATGTCGGAGACGCCTGGCCCGCAGCCGATGCAGGCACCGCAACCAGGATTGAGTACGCGCGCGCCGGCGCGTTCGAATGTGTCGAGGAGCCCGTTATCCCGCGCGAATTTCTCGACGGCTTGCGATCCGAACTGCACGAAGAACTGCACGCCTTCCGCAACGCGCAAGCCTGCGTCGACCGCTTCCTTCGCGACCTGGTGGTAGAAGAGAAAGTCGTCGATCTTGCCCGCGGTGCAGGAGCCCGCGTACGCGATGTCGATCTTCACGTCGCCGATGTCGGCGATGAACGCGCCGTTCGTCGGATCAGATGGGATGCCGTGATCGGGATCGCCCGGATGCGCGACCATCGGCCGGACCTGCGCGAGGTCGATGACATGCACGCCGCCCGCGTATTCGGCGTCAGCGTCGGGTGAAACCGCACGTGCGCGCAACGCATCGATGTCGACGCCTTCGCGCATCGACGCAATC
>DASVNL010000210.1:0-10242 GCA_036383875.1 Thermoanaerobaculia bacterium | reverse complement strand
CGGGATCTACCACGTCGCGACGATCTCGCAGGCGCGCGGTCGCGGCATCGGACGCGCGGTCACACTCGCGGCGATGAAACACGCGCGCGATCGCGGCGCCACACGCGCGGTGTTGCAGTCGTCGGAGATGGGCTTCGGCGTGTATCGCGCGATCGGATTCGAAGACGCGTGTCATCTCCGTCTTTACGATTGGAAGCCGGAGTACGAGCGATGAAGATCGTCATCCCCGATGACTATCAGGACGCCGTGCGTCACCTCGACGCGTTCGCAAAACTCGCGGGCCACGACGTCACGATCTACAACGACACCGTCACAGACCTCGACGCGCTCACCGAAAGATTCAAAGACGCCGACGCACTCGTCCTGATTCGCGAGCGCACGCAGATCACGGACGCGTTGCTCGAACGACTTCCGAATCTGAAAGTGATCGCGCAGACCGGTCGCGGAACGACGCACATCGACATGGATGCATGCGCGCGTCGCGGCGTGCGCGTGACGACAGGCAGCGGCTCGCCGATCGCACCGGCCGAACTGACGTGGGCGCTTGTGATGAGCGCGATGCGCCACATCCCCGACGAACTGCACAGCCTCCGCAACGGCCGCTGGCAATCGACGCCCCTCGGCCGCGTGCTCCGCGGACGCACGCTCGGCATCTGGGGCTACGGCAAGATCGGATCGCTCGTCGCGGGATACGGCCGCGCGTTCGCGATGCGCGTGCTCGTCTTCGGCCGCGAAGGATCGCTGGCGCGCGCAACGTCCGACGGCTTCGAAGTCGCGGCGTCGCGCGAGCAACTGTTCGAACAGTCCGACGTCCTCTCGCTGCACCTCAAGCTCTCGAAAGAAACGAAAGGCCTCGTGACGCGCGACGACCTCGCGCGCATGAAGCGCGACGCGCTCATCGTCAACACGAGTCGCGCGGAGCTGATCGAATCGGGCGCGCTGCTCGACGCGTTGCGCGCGGGACGTCCCGGCTTCGCGGCGATCGACGTGTACGAGAACGAGCCCGCAACGCACGATCCGCTCGTGACGCTCCCCAACGTCACCGCGACGCCGCACCTCGGCTACGTCGAAAAGAACAGCTACGAGCTCTATTTCGGCGAGGCGTTCGACTCGCTCTGACGCGCGAACGTCGCGCTGCTCGTGAATCCCCGGAACGTCATCTCGCACGCGCCGCCGCCGTCGCTGTGCTCGAGCGTCAACACCGCCACGGCGTCTCTCTCGAGGTCTTCCAGGTTGATGTAGACGTCTTCGACGCGCGTGCTCGCACCGTCGGCGTACGAGTTCCGCACCGCCACACGGCCGTCGATCTTCGTGAGCGTGCGTTGCTCACGACGCTGGAACCGAGTTCCGGCGTAGAGATCCGTCACGAGCACGTCCTCCCACGACGCCCCGCGGCGAATGATGCCGCGGATGCGGCACGCGTCGCGCAGCTCGGCAGGCGGCACGATCGCGCCGTCCTCCATCGCCCAGTCGATTTGCAATCGCGCCCTCATCACGTAGCCGTCGAGCGGCATGACGACCGGCCGCGTTTGCACGGCCCGCGGTCCATCGGCAAATACGGACATCGCGGCTATGGCGGCCAGCACGAGGATTGCGCGTCGCATGACGCAAAACCTTAGCATCTTCTTAAGATTCGGAATCGCACGAGCCAATCTTTTCAGCTTCACCTAGCAATCTCTTAGCAACGCGATTGCGCGGCCGTCTCTAGATTGCACTTCAACCAAGTCGGTTGAGGAGAAATCAAGTGACGACGACATTCGAAACGATCGAGGCTCCGGTCCTCAGCGAGACCGTCGCGGCTCTCGAGTCGATGCTGTTGATCCGTACGTTTGAAGAAAAGATGGCGGCGCTGAAGGCCGCCAATCAGGCCCCGAGCTCGTGCACGTCCGTCGGACAGGAAGCGTCCGCCGTCGGCGTGGTCGGCGCGCTCGGCGCGAACGATCAGATTCTGACGAACCATCGCAGCGCGGGCCATCTGCTCGCCCGCGGCGCCGATCCGAATCGCCTCATGGCCGAGATCCTCGGCAAGGCCACCGGTTACTGCAAAGGCAAGAGCGGCAGCCTGCACATCTCCGTCAAAGAGCTCGGCGTCGTGCTCACGTCGACGATCGTCGGCGGCGAGCTCTCGCTCGCAACGGGCGTCGGACTCTCGACGTCGATGTCGGACACCGATGCGATCGTCGCCGTCTTCTTCGGCGACGGCGCGGCGACCGAAGGCATCTTCCACGAGTCGGTGAACCTCGCGGCGGTTTGGGATCTGCCGATCCTCTACGTCTGCGAAAACAACCAGTGGCAGGCGTACGTGCATCGCAAAGAAACGATGCTTACCGATCACGTCAGCAACTGGGCCTCGCGCTACGGCATCCCCGCGAAGACCGTCGACGGCAATGACGTCGAAGCCGTGCGCGCCGCTGCCGAAGAAGCCGTCGAGTACATCCGCACGCATCGCAAGCCGTACTTCCTCGAGACCTACACCTATCGCCAGCGCGGCCACATGGAGCCGGACGATCAGGCGTACGTCGACAAGAACGAGCTCGCGCGCTGGAAGCAGCGCGATCCGATCGCGACGATCGAGGCGCGACTCCTCGCGACCAACGGCGCGACGCCGGACCACATCGCCGCGATCCGCGCGCGCGTCGAATCGCGCATCGAAGCGGCCGCGGAGTTCGCGCTCAACTCGCCCTATCCCTCGTTCGACGAACTGCTGACCGACATCTACGCGTAAGGAGACATCTCATGAGAACCATCACTGTGGATGAAGCAATGAGCGAGGCGCTCGCCGAAGAGATGAGACTCGACCCGCGAGTCATCACGTTCGGCGAAGGCGTCGCGACGAAAGGCTACAAACTCGCGCAGGAGTTCGGCTCGAAGCGCGTGCGCAACACGCCGCTCGCGGAAGGCATCATCGCCGGCACCGCGGCCGGAGCCGCCGCAACCGGACTCCGTCCCGTCATCGATCTGCTCTTCGCGCCGTTCCTCACGTTCGCGATGGACGAGATCGTGAACAGCGCCGGCAAGCTGCGATTCCTGTCGGGCGGACAGTTCAGCTTCCCGATGGTCACGATCACGCGCACCGGCGCAGGCTGGGGCGTCGGCTCGCAGCACAACCACAACGTCGAAGCGTGGTTCGTCCACACGCCGGGCGTGAAAGTCGTGATGCCGTCGAACGCCGCCGATTTCAAAGGACTGCTGAAGTCCGCGATCCGCGATGAGAATCCGGTGATGTTCTTCGCCGACATCTCGTTGCTCTACGTGCCCGGCGAAGTGCCGGACGGCGACGTCGTCGTGCCGATCGGCAAGGCCGCGATCAAGCGCGAAGGCTGCGACGTCACGCTGATCTCGTACGCGAAGACGGTGCAGACCTGCCTCACTGCCGCGGAGGCGCTGCAGGAGCAGGGCATCTCGGCGGAAGTGATCGATCTGCGCTCGCTGAAGCCGCTCGACGAAGCGACGATCCTCGCCAGCGTGCAGCGCACGGGACGCGCGGTCGTGGTCCACGAAGCCGGCGGCCCCTGCGGTGTCGGCGCCGAAGTCGCCGCAATCCTCGGCGAAAAAGCATTCGGCTCGCTCAAAGCGCCGGTCATCCGCATCACCGGGCCGGATGCACCCGCTGCCGCGTCGTATCCGCTCGAGGCTGCCTACGTCCCGCAGGCCGACGCCGTCGTCGCCGCGGTGAGGAAGCAGGTTCAGTAATTGGGTGAAGCGGCGGGCTCACGCCCGCCGCTTCGCGTAAGTCACACAGCCGCCGAGAATAATCGCCATCCCACGCTCGTTGCCCCAGCCGCATGTCATTTTCTTCACTCGGACTCGGTCCGAAGCTTGTTCAGTCCACAGTTGACCTCGGCTACACGACGCCGAGCCCGATTCAAACCGCAGCGATCCCGCACGTCCTCTCCGGACGCGACCTCATCGGCATCGCACAAACCGGCACCGGCAAAACAGCCGCGTTCGTGTTGCCGATGCTCGAGCTGCTTGCAAAAACTCCGGCCCAGGGCCGTGGTCCCCGCGCACTCATCGTTGCTCCGACGCGCGAGCTCGCGCTGCAGATCGACGAGAACGTCCGCCTGCTCGGCAAACATATGCGCGTCTCCTGCGCCACCATCTTCGGTGGTGTCGGGGAAACGCCTCAGATTCAGGCGCTGCGCCGCGGCGTCGACATCGTCGTCGCCACTCCCGGCCGCCTGCTCGACCTCATGAGCGCGAAACACGTCTCGCTGTCGAACGTGAAAATCGCCATCCTCGACGAAGCGGATCGCATGCTGGACATGGGATTCCTCCCGCAGATCCGCCGCGTCGTCAACGCGCTTCCGAAACAGCGCCAGACGCTGCTCTTCTCCGCGACGCTTTCGAGCGACATTGAGAAGGTCACGGCTGAGTTCCAGCGCGACCCGCAGACCGTCGAGATCGGACGCCGCTCCAATCCCGCCGACAGCGTGACGCAGTTCCTCTACCCGGTTCCCAAGAGCCGCAAGATCGACCTGCTCATCCACCTGCTGCGCGACCAGAAGCTCGACTCCGTGCTCGTCTTCTCGCGCACGAAGCACGGCGCCGACAAGATCGCGCGCAAGCTGCAGGCCGCGAACATCAACACCGTCGCGCTGCACTCGAACCGCAGCCAGAGCCAGCGTGTCGCGGCTCTGGGCGCGTTCAAGTCCGGCAAGGCGCGTGTGCTCGTCGCGACCGACATCGCCTCACGCGGCATCGACGTCGAGGGAATCTCGCACGTCATCAACTTCGACTTCCCGATGCATCCCGAGGATTACGTGCACCGCATCGGTCGCACGGGCCGTGCGGCTGCGATTGGCGATGCGATCAGCTTCGTCACGCCGGAAGACGAGGTCTACGTCCGCGACCTCGAGAAGATGACCAAGAAGCGCGTCGAACGCAAACGCGCCGATGGGTTCGACTACACCGACCGTCCGGTCGAGGCGTCGATTCGCGTGTACCACCCGCCGACGTCGCGCCCCGGCGCGCGTCCGCAGCAGCAGTTCCGCGAACGCCGCCGCGCGTAACGTGATTGAGAATTCAGGATTGAGGATTGAGGATTCGCGCTCACGCGCGCGTCCTCGCCTCACTCCGCTTTTCAATCCTCAATTCACAATCCTCAATCCTCAATCCTTGAGCTTCTGCTCCAGCTCAGCCCACCGCGCATACAACCGCTCCACAGCGGCCTGCGCGGCGCTGAGCTCCGCGTAGCGCTCCTGCAGCGCCGCCGGATCCGACGCAATCGCCGGATCTTCCACGCGCGACTTCGCCAGCTCGAGCGCCTGCTCCGCCGCGAGCACGTTCGCTTCCATCGCGTCGAACTCGCGCTGTTCGAGATAGCCCAGGCGCTTGGCCTTCGACGCTTGCGGCTTTGGTGGCGCGGGTGCGGACACGGAACGCGGCGACTTAGTCTCGACGCGATTCACTTCCCACTGCGCGTAATCCGCGAAGTACTGCGAGCCGCCCTTGCCGTCGAGCGAGAGGATCTGCGTCGAAACGCGATCGATGAGATATCGGTCGTGCGTCACGAGCACGAGCGCACCCGGAAATTCGAGTAGCGACTCTTCGAGCACGTCGAGCGTCGGGATGTCGAGATCGTTCGTCGGCTCGTCCATCACGAGCAAGTCCGCCGGCTGCAGCATCAGTCGCGCGAGCACGATCCGCGCTTTCTCACCGCCCGACAGTCGCGACACGGACGTCTCGAGCTGTTCGCTGCGGAACAGAAAGCGCTTCGCCCAGCTCGCGACGTGGATCGCGCGGTCGCGATAGACCACGCTGTCCCCTTCCGGCGCGAGCGCGCGCTTCAACGTCAGGTTCTGATCGAGTGACTCGCGGTTCTGTTCGAAGTACACGACGCGCAGTCCGTCGGCCTTCTCGATTGTCCCGGAGTCGGGAGGAAGCTCGCCGATGATCATGCGCAACAGCGTCGTCTTGCCGGAGCCGTTGGGCCCGAGGATGCCGAGGCGAGCGCCGGGCGTGAGGAGGATGTCGAGGTTCGAGAACAGTTGGCGGTTGGCGGTTGTCGGTTGTCGGGAGCTGGAGTCCTGGCCCGATTCGTCTCCAACCGCCAACTGCCAACCGCCAACCGTTTTCCCCAGTCCTGTGCCGACCCACAGCCGCTTCGTTTTTCTCTGCGAAGCGTTGAAATCGATCGACGCGTTGAATGTCTGCGCGCGATCGCGACCTTCGGCCAATTCGTCGATCAACTTCTCCGCGTTCTGGATGCGCGCCTTCGCCTTCGTCGTGCGCGCCTTCGCGCCGCGGCGCAGCCACTCGACTTCGCGACGCACGAGATTCGCGAGCGTCTCCTGATACGCGGCTTCGTTGCGCAGCACGTCATCGCGCTTCTCGAGCAGGTCGGCGTACGAGCCTTCGCTCTGCAGGAGTCCGTTCGGATAGCGACGGTCGAGCTCGAGCATGCGCGTGGCGATGTTCTCGAGGAAGTACCGGTCGTGACTGACGACCACGAACGCCTCGGGCTCGCTTTTCAGCAACGCCTCGAGCCAGAGAATCGCCTCGACGTCGAGGTGGTTCGTCGGTTCGTCGAGCAGCAGAATGTCCGGCTCGCGCACCAGCTCCCGCGCGATCGCAAGACGTTTGCGCCACCCGCCGGACAGCACTTCGGTGCGCTGGTCGGGATCGTAGAAACCGGCCTTGCCGAGGGCGAGTCCGGCGCGGGCGTGCTTCTCGTAGTCTTCGAGCCGGTGATCGTCGTGCAACGCTTCGAGCAGCACGTCCTCGACGGACTTACCAGGCGCAAACACCGGATCCTGCGCGACGTATCCGACGCGCACACCCTTGCGCATCGCGCGCGTCCCGCCATCCGAGTCCTCGACCCCCGCGAGGATCTTGAGCAACGTCGACTTCCCCGATCCATTCGGTCCAACGAGACCGATGTGGTCCCCTTCAGAAACGGTGAATGACAGCGCGTCGAACAACGGACGCGACCCGAATTGCTTTCGGAGATTCTCGACTGTGAGGAGGACACCCATCAGCGGGGTTATATCGCGATTCGGTTGGCGGTTGGCGGGAGCGACGCCATCGTGACCGCGGGGTGGACGCACGAATCAGTTGTCGGTTGCCGGTTGTCGGGAGGCCACCACCCAGCTCCGTTCCTCCGCCAACCGCCAACTGCCAACCGCCAACCGAATCGCGAACGAACACGTCACACCCCGTGTTATCAACAAGTATGAAGAACTCCTGGACCGGCACTGAGGCCGTACGCCTCAGCGACGTGGAGCGAGGGGAATCCGTGGAAGACAACCTCGCCGTGGCGGTGCACCGCTGCGTGCCAGGGGCTCTCGAGCGGCTCATCGACCGGTTTGAGCCGGCGCTCTACGGCTACGCGTACGGAATCCTCCAGAACACGTTCGATGCGCAGGAAGTCGTGCAGGACGCGATGTTGCGCGCACATCGCGCCCTCACGAAGCAATACGACGAGGCGCGCTGCGCCGCGCTCGCATTGCGCCCCTGGCTCTTTCGCACCGTTCGCAACCTCTGTTTCAACAAGAGACGCTCGAAAACGCGGGCGCTCGAGACGCCGCTCGAATCGTTCGATGACGGCCGAATCGGACCGTTCGTGCGCGAGCACGGCTCCGAGCTCGAGCGCCAGCAGGACGCCGAACTGTTGCGCGAGGCGATGGCCTCGCTCCCCTGCGAGGCTCGCGAGCTCATCGTCCTTCGTTTCATGGAAGAGATGTCTTATGCCGACATTGCAAAGACCGTTGGCGCCACGGAGGCCGCACTCCGCGGCAAGGTGTTCCGCTCGCTCAAGCTTCTGCGGGACGCATTGGAAGACAAAGGAGTGGCCCATGCGGTGTAGATCGGTTTTGACGCGCGTCGACGCCATGCGCACCGGCGAGCTGCCGGACGACGAACAGAAGCTCATTCACGAACACTGCGAAACCTGCGAGAGCTGCACGGAGTCGATCACCGACGTCGGCACGTTCGCGCACAGCATGAAACTCATCGCTCCCGCGCCGCCGCGCTCGTGCCGCGACGCGCTCTGCGATTCGTACGAACAACTCCACGAAGGGAAAGATCCGGTGTGGGTCGCCTTCTCCGAGCGCGGACTGAAGATGATTCATCGCGGCGGCACGCTCGACGATTTCCGCCGCGCGTACTCGACGCGATTCGGCCGGATGCTCCAGCCGGGCACGCTCCCCGATCCGCTGCGCAAGCAGGTCACGGGCGCGCTGCACGGCGACGGCGTCGACAAGCCGCGCATCGACTGGAGTCCCGAGCTCACCACCCTCGAGCGCGAAGTCCTCGGCGCACTCACGAAAATCCCGCGCGGCGAAGTGCGAACGTACGAATGGGTCGCGCGACAAGTCGGACGTCCGCGTGCAGTGCGCGCCGTCGGAACGATCTGCGCGCGCAACGTCGTCCCGTTCGTCGTCCCGTGTCATCGCGTCGTCCCGTCGACGGGCGGCATCGGCCAGTACGCGTACGGACCCGCGCGCAAGCGCGAGATGCTCGAACGCGAAGGCGTCGACGTCGACGAGCTCGATTCATTGGCAAAGAGCGGGATCCGCTACATCGGCTCACGCACCACGAAGATCGTCTGCTTCCCGACCTGCAAGGACGCGCAACGCATTCGCGAGGAAAACCGCGTCCCTTTTCACGGAATCGACGAAGCGACGGAGAAAGGATTCAGACCATGCCGGAGATGCCAGCCGTTCGCGGTATCGGCCTGACGCCGATCCCGCCACCGATCTCGATTGAAGCGATCTCGCGCCCCGCGCGAACGTTCACGGGCGACTTCTACTTCACGCATCGCGCGAAGGATCGCCTCTGGTTCGCACAGGGCGACGTCGCGGGCAAAGGACTGCCCGCGGCCGTGGTGATGGCGATGATCCAGGAAGAGCTCGAAGAACGGGTCGTGCGTTGTGCACGCACCGCGTGCGATCCCGCCGCGACCGTGCAACGCATCGACGAGTTTCTGCGCCCGCTGCTGCCGTCGAATCGCTTCGCGACCGCGGTGATCGGCCATCTGCGCGACGACGGTCGTCTGACGATTACGAACGCGGGACATTGCCCGCCGCTCATTCTTCGCAACGACGGCCGCATCGAGACGATTCACTCGACCGGACCGCTGCTGGGGATTCTGCCGAACGGACAATGGACGTCCGCGACGACGCAGCTTCAGTACGGAGAATCGCTCGTGCTCTACAGCGACGGCCTCGTCGAAGCGCAAGTCGACGGCGACGAGCTCGGCGTCAGCGGACTGCGCAAACGCATCAGCGCGAAGGATCCGCGCGCGATCCTCAGTCAACTCGATCGCGTCGACGATGACCTGACGCTGGTCGTCATTCGCCGCTGACCTTGCGGCGCGGTGTGACGGTGTGCACCGCGCCTTCTTCATCGAGAAAATACGGCACGTTCGGATCGAACGGCGACGTCTCGAGCCGTCCGTCGAGCTTCTGATATTTCTCCGCCTTCGGATCGCGCACTGCAACCGCGCGCGCATACCCGCCCATCGACAAGACGCGGATCGGATCGACGCGGAACTGCGCCTCTTCGAGCGCGACTTCCAACGCCCGCTTGTTCGGCGCAAAGCAATTCGTGAAGTCGCCATTGAGCGTGTCGCCGGGATACGCCTGCCACAACGGAATGCCTTTCAATGCGGGATTGAGCGCCTCCAATGACGTCACGCTGCCGTCGGGCAGGAGCACGTATTCGTCGATCATCATCGTGCCGAGGAACAACTGCCCGCCGTCCTTGAGCACGGAGCGAATCGAGTCCAATGCCGCGAGCGGTTTGCGCAGGTGATACAGGACGCCGAGAAACAGGACGATGTCGAAGGTGCCAAAGGATTCGGGAGTGAGGTTGTAGACGTTGTCCATCCGATATTCGGCGCGGCTGCCGAGGATTTTCCGAGCCGTCGCGAACCCCGTGTACTCCTCGGGGACAAAATCCATCGCGACGACCGACGCCCCGCGCCGCTCCGCCTCGAATGTGAAGTACCCATCCGAACAGCCGATGTCGAGCACGCGCAATCCCGACATATCGCGCGGCAATCCCAGCTCATCGAGGATCGGTAACTTGCTGCGATTCGAATCGTCTCCAGGAGTGATGATTCCCGGAGCGACCTCGATCTCGTGCCACCACCGCCCATGCTCCGCAATCAGGCGGCGAACTTCGTCGGGATCAGTGATTCGGCTCATCCCCTCCCGCGCGTGCCGTATTCTTGCCACACGCATGAGACCCAACTCGTCGATCGCATTCGCAGTGGTGTTGCTCGGTGCGCTGCTGCAA
>DASVNL010000209.1:0-4696 GCA_036383875.1 Thermoanaerobaculia bacterium | reverse complement strand
GAAGAGCTGACGCAGGAGTACACGGTCTTCGGATTCGGCGGCACTCCGATCGGCTTCAATGAAGTGCTCTATCCGGGCGATCGCACGAGCTGCGACAAGTGCCACACGGCGAACTCGTACAAACTGCCTCTGCCCTCGAATCTCGAGTCCGTGACTACGCTCCGCGACTACTTCACGCCGCACGGACCCGGCACCGCGGCCTGCCTCGGTTGCCATGACAGCAAGGACGCAGCCGCACACGCGTTCCTCAACACCGTGCTGTTCCCCGGAGCGGCTACTCCGGCCGAAGCCTGCGCCACGTGCCACGGCACCGGCAAGGACTGGTCGGTCGAGAGGGTCCACGCCAAGTAAAGACGGACGCCGAGGGAGACACGGGTCTCCCTCGGCTCCGATGAATGCCGAAAGGATGGCTTGGCGATGAAACGACTTGCATTCGGAGGACTGCTCCTCCTGCTCCTGTTGGGTCCGTCGAAGGGCTCCGTGGCGCAGGAAACGCCGTCTCCTTCTCCGCCGGTGACAGCCACAGTCGCTGAAGAAGCGCCGGCCCCTGCTCCCTCCTGTTCCGATTGCCACGATCAGGCAAAGCATTTCGTCACGAATCCGCACGCACGCGGCGCCGTCACCGACGGTGTCGTGTCCAACGACGCCTGCGCCACGTGTCATGGCGACGGCACCGAACACATGGAAGCGGGCGGCGACACGACGAAGATCACTGTGCCTCGCGGAAAAGCCGGCTCCGATGAAACGTGCCTGCTCTGCCACGGCGACGTCACGACCGAGCGGATGACGCGTCGCGGGATGCACGCGAATTCGGCGCAGGTCAATTGCCTCACGTGTCACTCGATCCATTCGTCCGATCCGCGCTCGCCGCACCTCGTCGCGAAACCGCAGCTCGCACTGTGTGGCTCGTGTCATACGCAATCGGCATCGATGCGCAACAAGCCTTACGCGCACCGGCTCGATCGCGGCGGCATGACCTGCTCGACGTGCCATGAGCCGCACGGCCGTCAGGCGAAGGGCGAGCGGTCGATGGCCCTCGTCGGACATCTCCGCACCACGCGAGCCGGCGAAGCGCCGTGCGTTTCCTGTCACACGGAGAAACGCGGGCCATTCGTCTTCGCGCACGGCGCGACGGAAGCCGGCGAATGCACGACCTGTCACGAGACGCATGGCTCGTCGAATCCGAAACAGCTCCGTCGCGCAACGGTGAAGCAGGTCTGTATGGAATGCCACTCGCCGATTGCCGCGAACGCGCTCGGATCGCAGCCGCCGTCGTTCCACAACCTGTCGTTGCCGCGCTATCAGAACTGCACGAGCTGCCACGTCGCCGTGCACGGTTCGAACCGCGATCCGCAACTGCTGAAGTGACCTTGGAGATCACCATGACGCGCAACCGCTGGTTCGTGCTCGCACTCTGTCTCGCGGCGATGAACGTCGCCGCGCAGACCATGCCGGTCGATGTCGAGATCGGCTACCGCTGGACAGACATCAGCGGCAACGAGGCGATGTACCGCACGCAGATCAATGAAGACGAAGGACTCCTGCTGCGCGCGTTGACGATTGCAGCTCAGGACTTCCGCCTCGACATCTCCGAGCTCGGAGTCGGTCCGGCCGGATCGCTCCGGCTGGAAACGCGCCGCGACGGCCTGTATCGCCTGAACGTCAACTATCGAAAGGCCGAAGGGTTCAGTGCCCTTCCGGCTTTTGCCCTCGGCCAGCAAACCTACGATCGGACGCGCGACGTGCTCGACGCCGATCTCGAGTTTCAGCGCTGGAGCAAGATCAAGCCGTTCATCGGATACTCGTGGAATCGCCTCGAAGGTCCGGGCACCACGACGTGGCATGTCGGCCAGGACGAGTTCCTGCTCGCGCACGAGCTGAGCGACACCGATCGCGAGTTTCGCGCCGGCGCTGCGTTCGAAGTCGGTCCGGTGCAGGGACAGTTCACGCAAGGCTGGCGTTCATTCCGCGGCCACGAGTCCCTCACGCTCGCACCCGGCGCGAACAACGGCAACGGCAGCGATCCGGTTCTCGGCCGCCCGATCAACGTCACGGAGTTGACGCGCGACGAGCGCACGGAAGCCGACACTCCGTTCACCACGCTCTACCTGACGGGCCAGGCGACGTCGCGTCTGCGGCTCATCGGCAACTTCTCGCGCTTCGCCGCGGAGAGCGACAACACCGGCGCCGATGACGTCGCCGGCTCACTCGCGTCCTTCGCGCTCGGCCGCTTCTTCAACGGCATTTCCGAGACCAGCACCACGCGCGCGCGAAACACCACGTGGCGCGGCAGCGCGCGGGCGGAGTTCGCGTTCAACGACAAGATCGATGCGACTGCCGGCTACCGGCGCGAGCATCGCGAGCTCGATGGCAGCGCGCTCATTCGCACGCTTTATCTGCAGAGCATCACGTTCGGCGGCGCCGATCCGCGCGACGTCGAAGTGATCCTCAACGCCTCCAACGCACTCGAGCGCGAGGAAGACGTCCTCGACGCGTCCGTGTCGTATCGCCCGCTTGCACCGTTCACCATTCGCGGCGGTGTCAGTCAGTCCAACACCGACGTCACCGTCGCGCCCGACCTGTCCGAAATCGTGATCGATGGCGGCCAGGGCGGAACATTCGATCGTCGCGTGCGCACGTACCTGCTCGACGGCAGCTTCGTGCAATCCGGATTTACGCTCGGTGCGTCGCTGCAGCACGACACTGCGAACGATCCCATTCTGCGCACCGACTTCGTCGATCGCGATCGTTATCGCGTGCGCGCCGGATGGAAAGCGCCGCGCTGGTTTCAGGCCGGCGTGACCGCCGACGAGACGCATCAGACGAACGACCATCCCGACGTCGCGTACGACTCGAAGCTTCGTCAATACACGGCCGACGTTCTCGTCACTCCGATCGACGCGCTGCAGTTGCGTGCATCGACATCGCGATTCCGCTCCAACAGCAACATCCTCATCCGCCGTCCGGAGAACTTCACGACCGAGGAGTCGATTCATGTCGAGCGTGGCAAGTCGCTCGAAGGCGGCCTGACGTTTTCGTGGTCGCGGCTCTCGTTCGATGGCGACCTGTCGCGCATCGAGAACGAAGGCTCGCTGCCGTTCGAGCTCGATCGCTCGCGTGCACGGCTGACCGTGCAAGTGCGCGAAGCGTTCGGCATCGGCGCGGAATGGGCGCGCGACGAATACAGCGAGGACACATTCGCAGTCGCCGACTACGAGGCCACGCGCTACGGCCTGTTCCTGTTGTTGCGGAGGTGAGTGTGACGACGATGACGATGATGCCGGAGATCCACACCGGCATTTCCGCGGAAGACCGGCAGGAGATCGCGGACGCGCTTTCGCGTCTCCTCGCCGACACCTACACGGTCTATCTGAAGACGCACAACTTCCACTGGAACGTTACCGGTCCGATGTTCCAGACGCTGCACCTGATGTTCGAGCAGCAATACACGGAGCTCGCGCTCGCAGTCGATGTGATTGCCGAGCGCATTCGCTCCCTCGGCGCACACGCCCCCGGCACGTACCGCGAGTTCGCGCGACTCACGTCCATCGTCGAAGAAAACGAGACGCCGCGCGCCAAGGACATGATCCGCCTGCTCGTCGCCGCGCAGGAATCCATCGTGCGCACGGCGCGCGCCGCGTTCAAGCCCGCCGACCGCGCCGGCGATCAGCCGACCATGGACCTGCTCACCCAGCGCATGCAGATTCACGAAAAGACCGCGTGGATGTTGCGCAGCCTGCTCGAGTAGTCGGCCGACGTCACCAGACTTCGCGCGGCTTCAATTGAGATGACACACCTCGAAGCCATGCTGCCGACGTTGCAGATCGCAGTCGGCCCCGTCATTCTGATTTCCGGAATCGGCCTGCTCCTCCTGAGCATGACGAACCGGCTCGGCCGCGTCGTCGACCGGAGTCGCGAGCTTGCGAGAGAGAATCGCGCGAGCCTGCAAGCGGATCGCGAACGCATTCCGTCGCAGCTCGCGATCCTCATGCGCCGCGCTTATCTGTTGCGCTCCGCGATTGCAGCCGCCTCGGCCAGTGTGCTTTGCGCCGCGGTGCTGATCATCGTGTTGTTCGTCGGCGCGCTGCTGCATCTCCGCGTGACCGCGCCACTCGTCGGCGGACTCTTCGTCGTGTGCATGTCGTGCGTCATCGGCTCACTGGCGATGTTCATCGTCGACATCAACATGTCGCTGCGCGCACTGCGAATCGAGATCGACGCGGCGACGTGATTCACGCGGGCTGATACGCGCAGAGCGGATCGGACGCGAACACGTCGCCGGTCATCGCCCAGGCTCGGGCCCGCGAGCCGCCGCACAATTCGCGGAAATCGCAGCGGCCGCATTTGCCGTGCAGATTGTTCGCGTCGCGCAGACTGACGAAGAGCGGGCTGTCGCGATAGATCTTCGCGAGGTGCTGCTGTTTGACGTTGCCCGCTTTCAGCGGCAGGAAGCCGCTCGGATAAACGTCGCCGATGTGCGAGATGAAGACGAATCCCTTGGCCTCGTTCACGCCGCGCGGCGCGCGTGGCGGACCATTCGGCTGAATGCCGAGCGGCATCGCGCCGCCATGCTGCAGGACATACCGGCGATAGTGCATCGCCTCGGTCGTGCGGATCGAGAACGGCACGCGCTTGCTGGTCTGGTAGAGAAACCCGAACACGTCTTCGACTTCGTCCGCCGTGATGAGGTCGGAGT
>DASVNL010000208.1:0-5179 GCA_036383875.1 Thermoanaerobaculia bacterium | reverse complement strand
GCAGCCGTACGATCCCGAAAACCCGCAGGTCTACGAGCTCCTCGGCATGGCCGACGAGCATCTCGGCAACGACACCGAAGCCGCACGCGCGTACGCGTCACTGATCGAGATCGGCCCGGCGAAGACCGAGCTGTTGCAGCGTGCCGGCCTGTTGCTCCTCGGCATTCATCGCGCACGCCTCGCAGAGGCGCCGCTGCGCAAGGCGCTCGAAGCACGTCCCGATCGCGTGAACGGCTATCGTCATCTCGCGCTCATGCTCTGGAGCGAAGGCCGTCACGAAGAAGCAGCGCGCGTCCTCGAAAGCGCGACCACGAAGCAGTTCCCGAACTGGTATCTCGATGTGCAGCGCGTCGTGCGCGAGGAGCTCGGCTACGTCTATCGCGGCTGGCTCGCGAAAGATCCGGCGCGTCGCAGCGAGATCACCGCGCGCGCTCGCGAGTACGCCGTCGACCTCGATCGTCGCGACGCGTTGCGTGTGACGCTCGCGTGGGAGACCGATGCGAATGACGTCGACTTGCACGTCGTCGATCCGTCCGGCGAGGAAGCGTTCTACAGCCACAAGCGCACCGCATCCGGTCTCGAGTTGTACGCCGACGTCACGCAAGGCCTCGGGCCGGAAGTCATTCGCACGCAGAAGACCGCTCGCGGCACGTATCACGTCGGCGTGCGCTACTTCGCCGCGGGTCCGATGGGCATCAGCCGCGGTGTCGTGATCGTCATGCGCGGCGACGACGTCGAAGTGCATCCGTTCCGGCTCGCGAAAGGCGGGGAGGAGATCCGGTACGTCGCGGGGATCAATCTGAAGGGATAGAAACGTGAGGAGCGCCGGTCACTGGCCGTCCGGTCCGTTGGCTGCCCAGCCAGCGGCCCCGTCGGCGCGGCCGATACGACGCGCCACCGCCGGATCGGCAGTGGACCGGGCGGCGAGAGGCCGGCGCTCCTTCTTCATTTCTTCGACATGGTCTTGATGAACTTCGCATCGACGCCGTGAATGCGCATCGAAATCATCTTCTCGACCGGGACTTTGGTATAGCCCGCCGCTTCCAGCTCGCGAATGAATTCCGGCGTCACACGATGAATGCGCATGGAGACGAGATCGTCGGCGTCGACATTCGCGTAGCCAAGTGTACGCAGCTCGTTGATGAATTGTGCGCTCACGCCGTGAATGCGGAACGAAACGAGTTCATCGAGCGAGAGCTTGCCGTAGCCGAGTTTCTTCATCTCCGCCGCGAACTCCGGCGTCGCACCGTGAATGCGGCTGGACTGGAGATCGTCGAGCGGAACGTTCCAGCCCGCAGCGCGCATCTCGCGCACGTAGTCGGGCGTGACGCCGTGAATGCGTGACGACACGAGCTCGTCGGAGGTGATGTCCTTGAAGCCGAGGGCGCGCATCTCGCGGATGTATTCGGGCGTGACGTCGAAGATGCGCATCGAGAGGTACTCCTCGAGCGGAACTTTGTAGCCCTCGTTGATCATCGTCTTGATGAAGGTCGTCGAGACGTCGTGCAGCGCGAGCGCGAAGAGATCTTCGTCTTCACTGCGATCGCGGTCGCGGCGATGCTTGCGATCGAGGTCGAACTTCACGCCGAGCGCTTCGACCGCCGCGATGTACGCTCGGTTCGGCGTGAAGTCGAACTGGCCGGCGCCTTTGCCGTTGCGGAACGTGCCTTCGAAGACCGCGGTGCCGGCTTCGCGTCGCATCTCGAATCGGACCGGCGTCATGGTCGTGGCTTTGATCTGCGCTTCGGTGAGGTTCGCGAACGACGCGATGCGCATCGTGTTGCCCGACTGATGCGAGCGTCCGCGCGTGATGCTGAAGTACATCCGATCGGGCCGCTTCTCGTCGATCGATGCGGTCCAGGCGCCGTCGATGGTCGCGGCGAGCAGGTTCGGTGCGAGCAGAGACACGGCGAGCGTGAGCGTGGCAATACGCTTCATGGTTCTTCTCCCAGGTTGTACGTTGATTGTTGAGGCGAGGTTAGGAAGGCTCGGGCGTCACGCGACGCCCGAGCCAAAAGCGGCTACTTCTTTTTGTACTGGTCCATCGAGCGGATGAAGTCGTCGTCGATGCCTGCTGCCGCGAGGCGCGAGAGCTCGCGCGCGCTCAGATTCGAGTATCCGGCGGCCGCGAGCTTCTTCACGAACTCCGGGGTGACGTTCATCGCGCGGAGGCTCGTCGCGTCCTTCGCGGACTCGATCTTCACGCCCGCGGCGCGCATCTCGCGGATCCACTCCGGCGTCACGCCGACGGCCTTGAGGCTCGTCGCATCGCGCGCGGTCTTCACTTCGAAGCCCGCGTCGCGCATCGCGCGAACGAACTCGGGGTCGACGCCGACGGCCTTGAGGCTGGTCGCATCGCGTGCCGTCTTCACTTCGAAACCGGCAGCGCGCATGTTGCGAACGAATTCGGGAGTCACGCCGACGGCGCGAAGGCTCGTGGCGTCGCGCGCGGTCTTCACTTCGAAGCCGGCGCCTCGCATTTCACGGACGAACTCGGGCGAGACGCCGACGGCTTTGAGGCTCGTCGCTTCGCGCGACGATTCGACGGAGAGGCCAGCGCTGCGCATGTCGCGCACGAACTCTGGCGTCACGCCGACTGCGCTCATGCCGGTCACGCCGCGAAGCGTGAGGCCGGGGAAGACTTCGCGCATCGTCGTGACGTACGCGGGAGTGACGCCCGCGGCGCGCAGCGAGATCAGCTCGTCGACGGAGAGTTTGCCGCCGCTGCCGAGCTCACGATCGCTCGCACGCTCGTCGTCGTTGTCGTTGTCGAAATCAAAGTCGAAGTCGTAGTTGTGCGGTCCGAGCGCGGCGACCGGAACCGGCGGCGCCATCGGCGCCATCGGCGGGCGAGGCGTGATGACCGGAGCCGCCATTGCACGCGGCGCGACCATCATCGGACGCGGCGTCGCCGGAACCGCCGGCGTGACGGCCATCGGAGCGATCGGTGCAATCGGGGCGAGGGGCGCGATCGCGTCCCAGTCGTAGTCGGTGTCGATATCGACGTCCGTGTCGACGTCCACATCCACGTCGACCGGTACGTCCGGCGATTCGACGTCCACGTCGACATCGGTATCCACGTCGACATCGACGTCCACGTCGTGATCCGTTTCGTCGATCACGTCGATGCTCGACGTCGACGGTGCGCTGGCCGGTTTGTCTTCGCGCTGTGCAAGCGCGGGGAGTGACGGAACGGCGAGCACGATGACGACGATGGTCAGCATCGCGACGGCCGCGGCCCAGCGCGAGCTGATGCCGGTCGACTCGGCGCGATCGGTGGCCAGGCGGCGGATGCGATCGAGGAGCGATCCGCCATTCGCGGCGACGGCGACGGTCAGCGCGGTGTCGCGCAGTTCTTCGAGGCGCGTCAGGGCGCGGGCGTACTGCAGCGGATTGCCGCACACGGCGACTGCGAGATCGTCGCAGCAGTTCTCACGCTCGATGCGCACGCGGCGCGACATCCACCACACGGCCGGGTGATAGAACATCAGCGTCTCAACGAACGCCTGCAGAAGATTGACGAAGAAGTCGTGACGGCGGATGTGTGCGAGCTCGTGCGCCAGCACCATCTCGATCTGTTCGGGAGTCAGGCCGGTGAGTGTGCTGGCCGGAAGAAGAATCACAGGACGCAGCGATCCGATGACCGACGGCACTTCGAGCGCTGCGGATTCGAGCAGTCGCACGGTGCGCGTGAGTCCGAGGGCGGTGGAGATGCGGGCCGCGGCGTTCTGCCAGTGCGCGCTCGCCTCGACGGCGTTCTTCGTCACGAGGTTGCGCGCCTTCATCCAACTGAGCAGCAGTCGCGCGGAAAGCAGCACGACGCCGGCGAGCCAGATTCCGACGATCGACGGCAGCGACTGACGCGCGGTCGAGACGCCGCTCATCAGACGTTCGCGCCAGCCTTCAGCCGCGAGTGTCGCGATGAGCACCGGTACGTTCGCCGGCTCGAGGCTCACTGCCTCGCCAGCGACTGCGCTCGCGACGATCGGCGCGGAGGCCGGGTCGTACGCGCGGATCGCGGTGCCGAGGAACATCAGGAAGACGATGGTGAGTGCGGAGATCGATGCGATGTAGCGCGCATTCGCGCTGCGACGCGGAATCAGTGCGAGTACGGCCGCGAGGATTCCGGCGACGATCGTGGCCTGCCAGAGGAGGTGGAGGAGCGCCCAGCCGAGGGCCTGGGCGATGGGGCCGGTGAGGAGTTGCATGGCGTTCATTTCGTCTCTCTCTCCATCTGGTCGAGCATCTGGCGGATTGCGGTCAGCTCTTCGGTCGAAGCCTTGGTCGCGGAGAGGGCCTGCATCACGAGCTGCGCCGGCGAGCCGCCGAACGCGCGATCAATCAGATCGCCGAGGAGCTGGCGCTGCGTCTTCTGCGCACTGGAGCGGGCGGTGTAGACGTGCGCACGCTGCGATTCGTCGCGAACCACGAGGCCCTTGTCCGTCATGATCTGCATCAGCTTGAGCACGGTGGTGTAGCCGCTGTCCTGGATGCTGCTCAGCGTGTCATGGACTTCGCGGACCGTGCAAGGTCCGCGCTCCCAGAGCACGTTGAGAATCGCGAGCTCTGCATCGGTCGGTCGTGGCGTCGGTTTGTCGCCCATCGCGTTTCCTCCGTTGTCTGCTGCTTGTACGGAGGGTTATACGAAAGGTTTCGTTGGATGTCAACGAAGAACTTCGTAGACGTCCGGCATGAGGAACGCCGCACGGGCGCGATCGGAGGCGAGGGTCTCGGATTTGTAGTAGCGCGACATCAGCGCGTTCCAGGAGAAGAGATCGTCATTCGCGACCGCGAAGTCGTCGAATGTCGATTCGCCGCGCATCCGTTCGTGGATGACGAAGAGGAACGCCCAGGTGATGGTCTCGTGGTACTTCGCGCTGGCGCCGAGGCTCGTCGCGTAGCGCTTCAGCCCTTCGGCGAAGCGGGTGAGGGCGCCGAGCAGCGACTCTTCGCGCAGATACAGCCACGCGAGCCGTACGTGCTGGCGATGGGTGAAGAGGCTCGGGGGGAGCGAGCAGTCTTCGAACGCGGCGACGAACTCACGATCGTCCACGGCTCTTCCTCACTTCCGTCAGGCGGTGGCTCGCGGTGGCGTCGAGGTCGAGGTGGTAGACCTGCTTGAGCTCCGCGATCTTCTGCAGCGACTCGCGCCCGAAGGGCGGCTTGTTCTCGAACGCGT
>DASVNL010000207.1:0-23441 GCA_036383875.1 Thermoanaerobaculia bacterium | reverse complement strand
GCTCCCCAGCATGCCTGGTCCGTATTTCACGGTATTGCTGTCCGACGTCGTCGCGTACGTCGATCGATACATCTCGGAGAATTGGGAACTCGTTCGTTCCGCGGGCTCCCGCGATCCGGTGTTCGGCGTAATGGTCCTGCTGGCAAAAGCGCGCGCGGCGCGTGGATGAGAACGACGCACCGCAAGATTGACTTTGTGGCCAGGCCCCTTCGTGGCGACCGTGCCGGACCCGAACGGTTGGCCTGCGAATCGACCGCACGTCAAAAGCGATAGATCAGTCCGAACGTGCCGCGCTCATCGTTGGATGTGTCGTCGTGCAAGCGCTCGAGCGTCGCGAGGAATGAGATCACGCGACTCACATTCCACACTCCATGAAACCCGTAGCGCTTCGATCGAGGGTGTCGCTCAACGGCCACACCGTCGTCGATTACGCGGATCACCGCAAGCGATGTGGCGTAATCGACCGTGACGTACACCTTCGCACCAATGCCGCGTCCAATCGACACATACCAGGAGTCGTAGCTCCCCTCCGCCCGCTCGCTTCGATTGTCACTGAACGTCAGATCGACGCCACTGCCGGCCACGTTCGCCGCCCAAACACCGGCGGAAATGCGTCCGAACGATCGATCGTCGCGATTGTGACGATCGCTCGCATAGCCGGCATGGACCCGGACATTACGCAAGACCTCGACCGTCACACGCCCGCCCACGGACTCATAAAGGAAGCCGTCGAGGAGTTTCTGGTCGACGGCCCGGCCATTGAGGATGTCTTCGGTAATCGTCCTGGTATCAATGGAACGTCCGCGATGGACGTTCGCCATGAACTCGACAGTCCGCGCCGGCGTGTAGCGGGCATTCGCGAAGAAGTAGTTGAGGCCACCGCCATCACCCAAACCACCCGGACCCTCGAAGTCATAGACGGCGAGCTGATAGAGAAAAAACTTATCTCCGATGGGAACGAAATTCGTTGTCGTCAACGCCGACCGCTCCGTGAGGCCGGAATTGCGCGTAGTGACATATCCGAGCACATGCCGGCGGAGACTTCCGCTTTCCAGTGCGACCCAGGCACCTCCTTTTCGCACGTGGGGCGCGTAGCCTGTCTCGAATGATTTCGGCTCGCCGCCGGCGAACAGACCGAAGCGCACACGCCCGATGGCGGCCGGCTCGCCGCTGTATTCGGTCATGACTCCGCCAACAGAGCCGAGAGCACCCAGGTCGTGCAGCCACATCTGTCCTCCGCGGATGGTGAGGCGGCCGCCCGCCATGCGGCCGCCGATCCATGCGTCATAGAGACGGGTACGCCGAGTGCGTGCGCTCGATGAATATTCGGTCCCGCGGGCATCCAGCGAGTATTCGAATCCGTCGTCATCCTCGCGCAGCAGCGTGCGATAGGAAATCGCGGCAGTGAATTCGGTGAAATCGCGGGACGTGCCGTCGTCGAATTTCAACGTCTGTCCGCTTCCGAACAAGGACAACCGGCCCGATCCCCCGGGTTGCGCGGACGCACCGCACGCGAAGATCGACGCTACGACGATGAGCGGGACAGCAAGAAATCGGGGCTTCATGATCGACCTCCTCAATCCGCTCGCCCTTGCGGGTGGCACGCATAGCAGGCCAGCGAGACGTATTGGTAGCCCGCCACTTCGCGATGATGGCCATCGGTCTCGCCGCGGTCGTGACAATTGGTCGTGCAGGAAAAGACTTGAAACACGGACGGATTCGTGTGACACGCAGAACACGCGTGACCGGCATGGCGTCCTGTGGTGATCGGGAAACGGGTGTGATTGAAGACGCCCTGCGTCCATGACGTGTCGGCAAACCGATGGCACAGGTCGCAGGTCGTCGGGAAACCGGCAGCGATGTGGTTCGGGTCGCGCGCGGCGTCATACGCCGTCAGATGGCAGCCGGCGCACGTGCGCGGCGTTCCGGGGTAGACACCACCGATATGGCATTCGCCGCAGGGCCGGCTCGAATGGATTCCGGCGAGCGGGAACGTCAGGTGATTGAAGACACCCTGATCCCAACTCGTGTCGGTGAATTTGTGGCAGGTCTCACACGTCGTCGGGAACCCGGCGCTTATGTGATTCGGATCTCGCGTTCCGTTGTAGTCGTTCTGATGGCAGCCGGCACAGGTCCGCGGCGTCCCTCGATAAACGCCGCCGAGATGACAGGCGTCGCACGCTTGCGTTGCGTGCCTTCCCGCGAGCGGGAACGTCAGGTGATTGAAGACCCCCTGATTCCAACTCGTGTCGGTGAATTTGTGGCAGGTCTCACACGTCGTCGGGAACCCGGCGCTGATGTGATTCGGATCTCGCGTTCCGTTGTAGCCGTCCTGATGGCAGCCGGCACAGGTCCGCGGCGTTCCTCGATAAACGCCGCCTATGTGACAGGCGCCGCAGGCTTGCGTTGCGTGCCTTCCCGCGAGCGGGAACGTCAAGTGACTGAAAACGCCCTGATCCCAACTCGTGTCGGTGTATTTGTGGCACGTCTCGCAGGTGGTCGGGAACCCGGCGTTGATGTGATTCGGATCTCGCGTTCCGTTGTAGTCGTCCTGATGGCAGCCGGCACAGCTCCGCGGCGTTCCCTGATAAACGCCGCCTATGTGACAGGCGCCGCACGCTTGCGTTGCGTGCCTGCCCGCGAGCGGGAACGTCAAGTGATTGAAGACGCCCTGATTCCAACTCGTGTCGGTGAATTTGTGGCACGTGTCGCACGTGGTCAGGAAGCCGGCGCTGATGTGATTCGGGTCCCGCGTTCCGTTGTAGTCGTCCTGGTGGCAGCCGGCACAGGTTCGCGGCGTTCCCTGATAAACGCCGCCTATGTGACAGGCGCCGCACGCTTGCGTTGTGTGCTTGCCCGCGAGCGGGAAAGTCAGATGACTGAAAACGCCCTGATCCCAACTCGTGTCGGTGTATTTGTGGCACGTGTCGCATGTGGTCGGGAACCCGGCGTTAGTGTGATTCGGGTCCCGCGTTCCGTTGTAGTCGTCCTGATGGCAGCCGGCACAGGTCCGCGGCGTTCCTTGATATACGCCGCCAAGATGACAGGCGCCGCACGCTTGCGTTGTGTGCCTGCCCGCGAGCGGGAACGTCAGGTGATTGAAGACGCCCTGATCCCAACTCGTGTCGGTGTATTTGTGGCATGTGTCACACGCCGTCGAGAAACCGGCGCTGGTGTGATTCGGGTCTCTTGCATCGTCATAGTCGCGTTGATGGCAGCCGGCACAGGTTCGCGGGGTACTTTGATAGACGCCGTTGACATGGCACGCGGTGCACGGCGGCAACAGGTGAGCGCCGGCGAGCGCAAACGTATCGTGACTGAACCGGCCATGATTCCACGCCGGATCCACGAGCGTATGGCATAGCTCGCACGTCAGCGGGAATCCCGCCGCGAGATGAGCGGGATTGACGGACCGGTCGTATTCGGACCTGTGGCAGGAAACGCATTCCTTCCCTCGCCCCGCGTATGCGCCATTCGTGTGGCACGTACTGCAGCGCGGCGCCGCATGCCGGCCAACCAGTGGCCAGACGAGATGGGCGTACGTTGCGTCGGACCACTGTCCGTCGGTGAAGCGATGACACTGATCGCACGTGAGCGCAAAGCCCGCCGCGGCGTGTGCCGGATCGGAGGCGCGATCGTAGTCGGCACGGTGGCAACCCGCGCAGTCGCGGGTCGTACCCGCGTATATGTCGTTGCGGTGGCACGCGCCGCAAACCTGCGTCTGGTGCACGCCCGCGAGCACAAACGTCGTGTGCGCGAACCGGGCCTGCTGCCAGGAGACATCGGCCGGCCGATGACAGAGCTGGCAGATCAGGGGAAAGCCTGCCGCGCGATGATCGGGATCGTGCGCGCGCGCATAGTCGCCGGCGTGACACGATGCGCAGTCGCTGCGCATGGTCCCGAACTCGCCGGCGTGACATTGATCGCAGGAGAGGGTCCGATGGACACCGCTCAATGCAAATGTCGTCCGCGCGAAGTGGTCCCAATTGACGGCACTCCATGCGGTGGGACGGTGACAGTTCTCGCATTCGCTGCCGAGGCGCGTGCGATAAATGTCGTCCTGCCGGCGCACCCAATGACAGTCATAGCAGCGCGAAGGGGTTCCCTTGACCACACCGTCGCGATGGCAATCCTCGCACGGCGTCACGAGATGACGTCCCTCGAGCGGAAAGAGCCCCGCTTTGTGAAATGCCCGCGACGCACCGGCGGACCATTTCGCGTCGACATTGTGGCAGGTCTCGCAGGTCGTTCCGAGTTGCCCGCGATGAGGATCCGAGTGGCAGGCCACACAGCGGCCCAGGCCCGTAAAACGCGCGGCGATGTCCACGGCTGGTTTGTGGCAATCGGTGCACGTTGCCGCGGCGTGCCGGCCGCGGAAAAACGATCCCGGTTTGCGGTGCGTGTAGCGTTCGACGCGAAACGTCGCGGTGCCATGGCAGTCCTTGCATGAGGTTCCAAGCCGCCCTTGGTGCACGTCCTTATGGCAGGACGCGCATGTAGCGAGCGTCTCGCGATAACCGCTCGCATGGCACTGACGGCATGACGCGCTCTTGTGCTTTCCTGTCAGCGCGAAGTTCGTCTTGTCGTGGTCGAACAGGACGGGAGCAAATTCAGCGGCATCGACCGAATGGCAGTTCGTGCACCGAGGAAACTGTCCCTGATGGACGTCGCGATGACAACTCCCGCATTCGGTCGAAAGGTTCTGATAGACCCGCTCCGCCAATGGGCCGCGATGACATTGTTCGCAACGGAGCGCGGCATGCTGGCCGCCAAAGAATTCAGGAAACCTTCGATGCTCATGGCGAGCGATTCGGAACGAATCGGTCGTGTGGCATTTCTCACATGCAGTGCCGAGCTGACTCTTGTGCGGATCCTTGTGACAGGACGAGCATTGTGCGCTGAGCCCGCGGAAATCTCCCGCGCGCGGATGGCAGGCGACGCACGCGAGCCGGCGGTGTTTCCCGTCCAACGCAAATTGCGTTTGGGCCGCATGGTCGAATGGCGCGCCCTTGAAGCCGTTCTCGTCGTGGCAGGCCGCACAATCCTGTTTGAACGCGCCGCGATGCGGGTCTTTGTGACAGGACGCACATGGCCGGAGCTTCAATCGAACGGACGCCGGCGGACGAACGTGACACCGCGCGCAGGGCACGTTCCTGTGCCGTCCGACGAGCGCCGTGCCGGTCCTGGCGTGATCGAATCGCGCAACCGTCCAGGCCGTGGGTGTGTGGCAGGAACGGCAGTCGCTTCCGACTTTCGATTGGTGCGGGTTGCGATGGCAATCGGCGCACGTTCCGTGTCGAATCCCGGCGTATTGCCCGTCGGCATGGCACTTGACGCACGGCGCGTTTCGATGCGCCCCTTCGAGCGGAAAGGTCGTCTTGTCGTGGTCGAACTGCCGCGCCGCCGTAAGGAATGGCCGCGTCACGGGATGGCAGCGCAGACAATCGCTTCCGAGACGGCCATTGTGCGGGTCTTTGTGACACGACGTGCAGTTCGCCGTCAGCCCGAGATAGGAGCGCGTTCGGTGGCATTGTGAACAAGCGATTACCGCATGACGGCCGTTCAGTGCGAATCCGGTTTCGGCGCGGTGATCGAATTTTCTGGGATCGAACGGCCGCAGCTCCGCGTCGCGTCCAGCGTGCTCGACGTGGCAGGCCACACAGTCGTTGCCGGCATTACGATGCACGCCTTTCTTCTGCGCAATGCGGCGAGCAATGGGCTTGTGGCATGCGAGACAGCGCGCCGGGGAGACGCGTTTGCCCTGTTCGTGACACTTGGCGCAATTGGCCGCTCCTTCGAGAGCCGCATGTGCTTTCGCCAGCGGACCGGGGGACAACAGCTTGCCGATTTGGGCTGCGCCGCGCAGAGGGATGAGCGCCGCGAGAAAAGCGATGACCAGACAACGTTTCGAAGGAAACATACCGCTACCCTCCGAACGGCGTGTAGCCGAAGTAAACCGTCACGCCGAGATGGACGAAGAAGACGAAAAACATCAGCCAGACCAGTGGCCGATGGAAGACGTGCCACAGATGGAAGAGCTTCCGCGTTTTTTCGAGCCGGGCAATGCGCCGCAGCAGGAGCGCCCGTTCGTGGGCGAGTGCGAGTGTTTCGTGCAGCAGACGGTGATCCGATACCTGCGCGCGGATCTCGCGGCGCAGCTGCCACCTTCGGATCGGACAGCCCACCGCTTCACGCATCCGCGCGTACAGCGTCTGTTTTGAGGTCGCCATGAACAGCAGCCGCCGTTCTTCCTCCTCGATCCTGGCCCGCAGCCTCGGCGCCAGCGTGGAGGCGGCCAGCTGCGTCCCGAGTTCCGCCGCACGCTCGTCGAGCTGCGCCCGCGAAAGCTCCTCGCCGCGCATCGTTTTCGGGATGCGGACATAGAGATGGCGTCCGACGAATCCCGAGAGCATCACCAACACCATCGACCAGTACGCGACCGACACCAGGCCGTTGAACTTGAACGCCGTGTGGAAGGTGACGAGAAACGGACCGAAGACACCGCAGAAGATGTGGATCTCCAACCACCGCGCAACCGATCCCGCGTTCGCGAGCCGTTTCATGCGTCTCCGTGCGAGATACGCGAGGGTGGCGAAGAGAAACAGCGTACCGGCCACGCCAAGGACATGGCCGACCGTGCCGGATGGGCGCAGCGCGCGATGCTCCGCCGCATACCCCCGAATGCCCAGCGGAGTGGTGTAGTACGACCATCCGTCGTGCGTCGACATCAACCAGACCGCGACGAGCACGCCGCTCAACATGGCGAGCAGGACGACATCGAGCAGTCCCTGCCTCTTCATCGCCGCGCCCCTATGCGTCGATCACGCAGTCCGTCAGCGGTCGTGCGACGCACGCGAGAATGAATCCCTCCGCCTGATCGGCAGGCTCGATCGCGTCGAAGTTCCCTTCGACACTTCCCGAGACCAGTCGCGTGCGGCACGTAGCGCAGACACCCACACGACAAAGCGACGGCACCGCCGTGCCGGCTGCGTCGAGAATCGTCTGCCCTCCCGCGACGCTGATGGTGCGATTGCTCTTTTGCAGCGTGAGGCAATGGCCCGCTGCGGACGACGCTGCAGCCGAAACCGCGGCCTCGAACTTCTCGAAATGAATCTGCGCGGGCGGAACGGAGAGCGCTTCGAGAACGCGGCGCATCTCGTCGATCATCGGCAACGGACCACAGATCATGAAGACGCAGGCCGCCGCGTCGGGAACGATGCGCTCGATCAGAGCGCGATCGATCCGGCCCGCGAAGAATTCCGAATCCGAGGATTCGGAGGTCAACGTGATCGCCAGACGGAATTGCGGATGCCGCCGCACGAGGACGCGCAGTTCGTCGAGGAACGGGACCTGCGCGGCTCTCTTCGCGGAAAGAATCAGCGTGATCGGCCGGGACGGCTCGCATGCGAGGCCATGCCGCAGCATGCTGAGAAGTGGTGTGATCCCGATTCCACCCGCCAGAAGAACGATCGGCAGGTCGCCGGATGAATAGACGAACGGTCCGCCCGGGCCACTCACCTCCAGCGTCATTCCGGCGCGCACCGTCTGATGCAGGTGACGCGAGACCGTACCCTGATTGCGCACGGAGATCTCGAGATAGCCGGTCGCGGCAGGAGCAGAGGTGATCGAGTAACAGCGGACGAGCGGATTGCCATCGATCGAGGCGCGCACCATCAGGAACTGGCCCGCGCGAAAGAGGAAGCCCGGAGGACGCGCCATGCGGAACGTTCGGATGTCCTCTGTCTCGGCGAACGTGGCCAGGACCGCGAGCGGTTGAAATCCCGTTGCGCACACGGGCGGTGCCGCCACCCGTTGCGGCATGAGCGAAGGCGATGGCGATGGCGGTGGAAGGAGGCGTTCGCAGGCGACGAACCAGGTGATGTGCGCCGCCAGTTCCACGCTCAGCCAGGCCACGGTGGAAAGAACCCACGGCAAAACGGACAAGACAATGCCTGGCAGGATTGCCAGTCTCGCTTTCTTCGACGAGCGGTAGTTGCGCAACAGCACCAATGCGCAATGGAGTGTCGTGATGAACGCCAACACCGAAGTTTCGGGTTGCAGCGCCAACCATTCGCGCATCTTCATTTGCGGTCATCCCGCACTCCTGCCGTGAACGTTAAGGCGCGGAAGTCGAGCGAACAGTGACGTGAGACTCCGACTGGTGTGACACGAGCGGCGCATTGCGCGACGTCACGGCGAATCGTGACCGCGATCATTGGCGACGCGATTCGCTGTGCATCGATGCCGGTGCGGAGATCACCTCGCTTTGTGATGGCGACAGCCGCGCCGGTGCTCTGTTCGGCGCTACCGACATCGCCAGAGTCGTCGATCAGACCGCGACAGCGAAGTCGAGCACGCGAATCTCCGCAGACACCTCAGCTCGCGGGTCGAGTCGATGTGTGCGGCAACTGCGGCTGCACGACGCACGCGGAGAAAGGATGCAATTCTCGAGAAACAGGTATTCGGGGAGATGTACCTCGAGCATTCGTATTCCCGTCCTGACGCGCAACTCCACCTCCCACTTCAGCGCGTGAGCTTGTCGAAGCCCGCCCGATATCGCCGGCTGCCCGCGACCTTGGTGCCGTCGCGCAACACCACCACGAAGTCGCCGTTGAACATCGGCTGGAGCTCGCGGACGCGATCGGCGTTGACGATCGACGAGCGGGAGATGCGGACGAAGCGTGCGGGGTCGAGGCGCGCCTCGAGACTCGCCATCGTCTCGCGGACGAGGTGATGGCGCGCTCCGGTGTGCACCTCGACGTAATTGCCTGCTGCTTCGAGTCGATCGACCTGGTCGACGTCGACGAGAATCACGCGGCCGTCGCCTTTGATGGCGAGCCGCTTTGCGTAGTCGTGCGCTGGGCGTCCGAGCTCGCCGAGTGCGGCTGCGATTCGTCTGTCGAGTTGCTCCGGCGCGTGCGCCAGTCGACGCCGTGCGCGCTCGACTGCGGTGCGGAAGCGATGCCGGTCGATCGGCTTGAGCACGTAGTCGACCGCATGCACGTCGAACGCGCGAAGTGCATGCTCATCGTAAGCGGTGACGAAGACGACTGCGGGCATTCGCGCGACACCGATCGCGTCGACGACGTCGAAACCGCCGACCTCGGGCATCTGGATATCGAGAAAGACGAGATCGGGTGCGAGCTCCGTGATTGCCTCGATTGCCGCCGCTCCATCACCCGATTCGCCGATGACCTCGAGATCCGTTTCGCCGCGCAGGTGCTGGCGGATGCCGCGCCGCGCGATCGGCTCGTCGTCGACGATGAGCACGCGAATCACGTGGGGATCTCCAGCGAGGCGGTCGTTCCGCCGTCGCGGTGACTCGTCAGAGCGAACGCATGACGCGCACCGTACTGCTGCTGCAATCGCGCGCGTGTGTTCGACAGACCGATGCCGTCGCGCGCACCGGCCGCGATGCCGGGACCGTCATCGCGCACGGTCAAGTGCAGGCGGCCGTTCCGTCGCGCCGCAGTGATCTCGATCCGTCCCGCAGCGATGCGCCGCGCGATGCCGTGTCGGATCGCATTCTCGACGAGCGGCTGGAGGATGAGCGGAGGCACGAGCGCGTCGAGCGCCTCGGGCGCGACGTCGATGCGATACGCAAATCGGTTGGAGAAGCGGACACGCTCGATCTCCAAATACGCTTCGACGAGCTCCAGTTCTTCGCGCAGCGGAACTTCGTGCTTCGCGGAACTGTCGAGAGTTTTCCTGAGCAGGGCGCTCAGTCGCACGAGCACGTCGTCCGCGGCGTCGGCGTCCTCGCGCATCAACACGGACACCGTGTTCAGCGCGTTGAACAGGAAGTGCGGCTGCAACTGCGCTTTGAGTGCGAGCAGCCGCGCTTCGGCGAACTGCGTTTCGAGACGAGAGAGTCGTGTGGTCTCGGCGACGATGACGAGCAGCCAGTAGGCAGGAAGGTCGAGCAGAAACGCCGTTCCGAGGAGCCGGAGGAAGGTGGCGCTCCAGGAGCCGGCGGCGCTCGTCGCTCCGACCACCGGAGCGACGAGCGCGAAGAGCGCGAGGTTGAGTAGCACCGCGACGACACTTCCGGCGACATGCACGAGCACAGTGCGCAGCGCGCGCGTTCTGCCGAATGGGTATCGCGCGGTGAAACGCAGAATTGGCGGCGTGAGGAGCGCCCAGATCCAGGCCCACGCGAGCCAGGTTGCGAGCAGGCGCCCCCAGCCGATCGGCTCGCCCCGCATCGACGACGAGACGTGCGCCTGCGCTGCGAGCAGCACACCGCAAAGCGTCCAGCCCGCAGTGATGATCAGCGCCCGTCGCATCGCGTTCACCTTACCGCAGGCCGAGTTGCTTCAGCAGGCCGAGCGTGTTGGCCGACGTCCACTCCTCGGCGATCTTGCCGTCGACGAAGCGGAAGATCGCCGTGCCGCTCACCTGCACTTTCCGGCCGGTCGCCGGGATGCCGTTTCCCGTTCCGGTATTCGTGCCGCGCGCAGTCCAGCGAACGGCGACGAGATCGCCCTCGGCGATCATGAGATCGACGTTCACGGTGAGATCGGGAAATGCGGAGCGCCAGCCCTTCGCCTCCGTCATGCCGTCTTCATGAGTGAACGTCGTCGAGCCGCCGTGTCCGACGAAGTCATTCGTGTACGGCACCGTGAAGATCCCGCGGCTCAGCCCTTCTTCGTACACGCGTTTCGCCAGCGCCTTGTTGATCGCAGTCTCGTCCGCGAAGCACGGCAGTGTCATGAAAACCAAAAGCATCGTTGCAAACAGATTCATCGCTTCTCCTTTTCGCGGCGCATCGTGCCCGCAGCGTCCGGATCGCGCGATGACCTTGTGACGAGCGGAATCATCGGCGTGACGAGTGGTGGAACTCCGCGCGGATCTGCCTGCCGATCACGTTCTCGGGTGATGTGACGTCCATCGCACCCGGGCGCGGATCACGGCTCCTTCGTGGCGTCGCCGCGATGTTTGATGCATGAAGCATCCTCTGATCATCGCCGCGCTCCTCGTCTCCGTCCCGCTCGCGATGGCGGCCCCGCCGCGCGCGATTCCGGGAATCAACGCGAAAGACTCCTATCCCGCGGGATGCGTCGACTGTCACGTGAAAGACCAGCGCATCAGCGTGCAGCTCGCCCGCTGGGACGGGAAAGTCGACGCAAAGAGACTTGCCGCCATGCAGGCGTTCGTCCCGAAGGGGATGACCCTGAAGGGCAAGCATCCAACGGTTGCGACCAGGGACATCCCCGCGTCCTGCCTGAAATGCCACACCGCGACATCGAAGGGCATCGCTCCCCTCGCACCGCTCCTCCACGGGATCCACTTCGCGAAAGGCGATGCGAGTGAGTTCGTCAAGCAGTTCCAGGGCGAATGCACGCACTGCCACAAATGGAAAAACACCTCCGGAACGTGGTCGTTACCGAGCGGTGCGGAGAAGTAGCGACGACGGGCTCGCGGCGGGCATTCGAACATTCACCCGTGATCGCAGCCACATCGCAACCGTGACCCATTCAACCGCGGCGCTTCTCTTTCGAGTCCAGAGTGAGCACGAAGGAGTAGAGCCATGAAAATATCCAAGTTCATGCTCGTATTGGCCGCGATTTGGATCGCAGCCAGTGCATTCGGCGCCGACCCGCCGGTCACGGTGACGATGGCCGTCACCGGCGATCCGTCACCAGGCGCAACCGTCGTCGCGAAGGCGAATGTCGTCATCAGCGACGGCTCGACGCTCGTTGGCGTCAAGTGGGCGCAAACCGGAGGCATTCACGCGACGCTGACGAACACGAACAGCGACACCGTGACCATCGCGCTTCCGAATCGCCGCGCGTTTCGCGATGAGCTGATCGAGGTGCTCGAAGAGCCGCCCGTTACGAAGGCGCAACTGCCTGCGTACGTGCCGCCGAAGGAGCCCTACGAAAGCGGTCTGCAAAATCGATTCGGGATCGCCGGCGTCTCGCCGCACGCGCGCGTCGATGCCGCAGCGGTGAAGCTCGACATCGAAGTCACGACGACGTCCGGCGTGTATCACACCGCGACCACGCTCAACGGCAATGTGCCGTGGGAAACGGCCGTCGGCACGCGCAACGTCCCGATCCTGCTTCCCGTGCTGTTGCACGGAAAGACGCAGAGCTCATACGACTGGAAGCTCACCGCGCCGCCGGGATCGACCGCGACGCTGCTCGATGCGACGACGCAGAATCCGGAGTTCACGCCCGACATGATCGGCACGTACGAGCTCGCAGTGACCGATCTCGCGACGAGCAAGCCTGTCACGCTCACCATTCACGCCGGCAAGTGGACGGGCATCATCGACGGTCAGGACGAGAACGGCCGGCCGAAAGCCGCCGCCTGTATGACCTGCCACGTGAAGAACACTCCGACCTTTGATCTCTTCACGCCGTGGGCGAGATCCGGGCACGCGGAAGTATTCACGCAGAACGTGACGACTCCGAACGGCCATTACTCGACGAGCTGTCTCTCCTGCCACACCGTGGGCTACAACGCCAAAGGCGTGAAGAACGGCGGCATCGATGACGCGTCCGACTGGGATGCATTCCTCGCCACCGATCTCCTCACCCATGGCACCGCGGACAACTGGAAGAAGATCGCCGCCCAATTCCCGAACACCGCACGCCTCGCCAACATTCAGTGCGAGAACTGCCACGGCCCGCAGGACAGCCCTGCGCACATGAAGAAGGATGGCTCGCGCAAGACGCTGTCGTCCGACACGTGCGGGAGCTGCCACGGCGAGCCGCTGCGCCACGGCCGCTATCAGCAATGGCAGCTCTCGAAGCACGCGAACTACGAGACCGCCATGGCCGAAGGAACGAATGCGAGCTGCGCGAAGTGCCACAGTGCGCAGGGATTCGTCGCCTGGCAAAAGAACAACTTCAGCGCCGCGGACCTGACTGTGACCTGGACTGCTGATGAGGTGCATCCGCAGACCTGCGCGACCTGCCATGATCCGCACGACGTCGGCTCGATGTCGGGTGGACCGACGACGAACGCGAAGGTGCGCGTCACCGGCAAGACGCCGACGCTGATGTCGGGTTACGTCGCGGAGAACGTCGGCACCGGCGCCGTCTGCATGACCTGCCACAACGGCCGCCGCGGACTGCGCAACGACTCGAACTTCTCGATCGCCGACGCGACGCGCGCGCCGCATCCGGGCCCGCAAGCCGACGTGTTGATGGGCCAGAACCTTTACTTCGCGAAGACCGGCACGCGCAGCTTCCATTCGATGATCGAAGACTCGTGCGTGACCTGCCACATGGAGTCGACGAGTGCACCGCCGGCGCTCGCGAACCGCAACGCCGACGGTTCTTACGGCGGCACCAATCACACGTTCTTCGCGAGCAATACGATCTGCACGCAGTGCCACACGAGCATCAGTCTCGCGTCGGTGCAGGCGCCGTTCGTGACGAAGATGGATGCCCTCAAGGTGCAGATCGAGACCGCGATCAAGAACGTGATGCAGGCGCAGATCCGCGCAGGCAACACGATCGACCTCGGCGGCCAGAAATCGATCAGGAACGCTTCCGACATCCAGGCCGTCGAGTTCATCGAGAGCCACGGCCGCCAGGGCGTCAACGTGACGCTGACGGGCGGCGTGAAGGTGAATGATCTCTCGCTGGCCACCGTGAAAGTCGTGCGGCCCGCCGGCGCATCCGTCGAGTTGTATTCGGTCGCCGATCCCGCGTTGGGCAAGGCCGGATGGAACTACCTGACCGTTCACAGCGACGGCAGCAAGGGCGTGCACAACCCCGGCTTCGTCAGTGCGGCTCTGGACATTTCTCTCTTCGCAGTCAACGCGATCAACGCCGCAGCCGTTGCGCCTGCAGCGCCGGGCGGCGCGAATCCGGCCGCCATCGGCGGTGGACTGGGCAACGGTGCCGGAGCGGTTGCGTGCACGTCGCCGTACGTTTACTGGTCTGAGATGGCCGGCCACACGCCGGGGGCCGCAGGCAGCCAGTGGCGAACCGACCTCGTGGCGCGCAACCTCGAGTCATCGACGGCGAATCTCCGCTTCATCCTTCATCAGGCATCCGGGACTGCGGAAGCGACGGGCACGATCGCCGGCAATTCGCAAAGAGCGTTCGAAGACGTCACCGCGTCGTTTGGTGAGTCGAACAAGGGATCGCTCGAGATCTGCTCCGATCGTCCCCTGCTCGTGCTCAGCCGCGTGTTCAACAATGCGGAGTCGGGCACGTTCGGTCAGAACCTCGACGGGCGCGTCGCGGATCTCGGCTACTCCGCAGGTCAGACCGCGAGTCTCATCGGCTTGCGTCAGAAGACCAACGCGTACCGCTCCAACCTCGTCGTGGCGAACGGCGGGAAGACGGAAGCGGAAGTCGCGATCATTCTCTTCGACTCGGCAGGGACGGCGCTTCACACGTACAACCTCAAGGTCGCGCCGGGTGCGGCGGTGCAGGACGGTGAGCCGTTCAAGTACCGCGCAAACATGCCCGACGTCGACTGGGGCTTTGCGACCGTGACCGTGTTGAAGGGCACGAACGTGATCACCTCGGGCTCGATGATCGACACGAAGACCAACGATCCGACAACGATCCCCGCGAAGCAGTAAGCAGCTCAATCGGGGTCAGGTCTTCAGGACCTGACCCCAACTTCATTTGGGCGACGCGTCACGCCCTCTTCGCGATCTGTACTAGGATGAGGCGACATCGGGTGCGAGAAGTTCTTTCTCGCAGGGACACTGAGCGGTCGGGCCGCCGCTCCTCAGGAAATTCGAGGAGCTTTCTCCAATGGCGATCTCCGAACTGCTCATCGCACTTCTCATCATCTTTGCGGCCGCAAAACTATTCGGCGAGCTCGCGGTCCGCATCGGCCAGCCGGCCGTTCTCGGCGAGATGGTGGGCGGCATCGTCATCGGTGTCTCCGGGCTGCACCTGATCGACGCGCACGATCCTCTGCTCCACGTGCTCGCGGAGCTGGGCGTGATCCTGCTGCTCTTCCTCATCGGATTGGAGACCGACCTGCAGCGACTCCTCTCCGTCGGCGGTGCGGCGGCGTCGGTCGCTGCGGTCGGCGTGCTCCTGCCATTCGGCGCGGGCTACGGCGTCGGCGCGACGCTCGGATATCCAACGACGGTCTCGGTCTTCCTCGGAGCGGCACTCACCGCAACGTCGGTGGGCATTACAGCCCGCGTACTTTCAGACCTCGGACATCTGAAGAGCGACGAATCGCAAGTGATCCTCGGCGCCGCCGTCGTGGACGACATCCTCGGACTCGTGCTCCTGACCGTCATCAGCGCGATCGCCGCAGGTGAGCGAATGACTCCTCTGGGCGTAACGAAGATCGTCACGATCGCCTTCGGCTTCGTCGTGCTCGCCGTCGTCATCGGATCACTCCTCGCGCCGCGTCTGATCGCGCTCGTGACTCGCGTGCGCGTCGGCAAAGCGCTGTTCTTCGCCTCGATCATGTTCGCGTTCGGGCTTGCGTATCTCGCGGATCTCGCCGGGTCGGCGTTGATCATCGGCGCGTTCGCGGCCGGACTCGTGCTCGCAAAAACAGATCGAGGCCGAGACATCGAGCATGAGGTCTACGACGTGGCGCAGTTCTTCATCCCGATCTTCTTCGTGTCGGTCGGCGCGGCGGTCGATCTCAAGGCATTGAACCCCTTCAATGCTGCGACACGGCCGTTCTTCATCGTCGGAATGCTCCTGACGATCGTCGCGATCGTCGGGAAGATTCTTGCGGGTTACGCGGCGTTTGGAAGACCGCTGCGAAAGCTCGTGATCGGAGTCGGAATGGTGCCGCGTGGCGAAGTTGGACTCATCTTCGCGCAGCTCGGACTTTCGGCAGGTCTGCTTTCGACGGGCCTTTACAGCTCGGTGGCGCTCATGGTGATGATCACGACCTTCATTGCGCCGCCCGCGCTACGGTCGTTGCTTGCCGGAACGCAAAAGGAAGACGCGGAGAGCGCATTGTCCGATGTCGTCACCGAGGCGCTGACCGATGACGACGAACGTGGATGAGCGACGGTCTCTACGTCGCCCCGAACAAAGCACCGACGCCAGCAGTGAGTGCCATCGCAAGTGCGCCCCAGAATGTGACGCGTACCGCAGCGCGCAGTACAGATGAACCTCCGGTGCGTGCGGCCAATGAACCCAGGAGCGCGAGAAACACCAGAGAACTGCCCGAAACGGTCCACACCAGCGTGGAAGCAGGTGCAACGACGACGAGGAGAAGCGGCAAGGCTGCACCGACCATGAAGGAGGCGGCGGACGCCAGTGCCGCCTGAACGGGTCGCGCGCCGAGGGTGTCGGAAATGCCCAACTCGTCCCGGCCATGAGCGCCCAGCGCGTCTTTCGCCATCAGTTGCGTCGCGACCTGATCGGCCAGCGCCGCATCCAACCCGCGCCCGACGTAGATGGCGGCCAGTTCGGCGTGTTCGTGGACTGCGTCGGTCGCCAGCTCTTCGCGCTCCCGGTCCAAATCGGCATTCTCCGTGTCGGACTGCGAACTGACGGACACATACTCGCCTGCGGCCATCGACATCGCGCCAGCTACCAGGCCGGCGATACCCGCAACCAGGATGGTGCCGCGGCTGGACTTCGCTGCGGCCACGCCAACGATCAGACTGGCCGTGGAAACGATGCCGTCGTTGGCGCCGAGGACGGCGGCGCGAAGCCAGCCAACGCGGTGAGTCCGATGACGCTCAGTGTGCCTCATCGTCGATATGGTGAGTCGGCCTGTTCCCCGGCGTAAGCGCAACGCTCACCGTCTCGCGTGACGCAGCCACCGCCGATAACCCACAACCTAGCGCCGGCGGCGCGCGCGGCGGCGGAGCTCGTCGACGAGGGGGGCGTGTTGCGTTAACTGCGTGCTGACGCTTCCGCAGACGAGATCGCAGAGCTCGAAGACTGTGGGGTCCGCGATCGCGTAGTAGACGTTGTTGCCGTTCTGCCGGCGCGTGACGAAGCGGGCGTCCTGAAGGATGCGCAGGTGCTTCGAGATGTTCGGCTGCGTCGATCCTACGTCCGCGACGAGCTCGCTGACGTTGCGCTCTCCCGCCTGCAGGGCTTGAAGGATCTGGACGCGGATCGGGTCGCCGAGGATGCGGAAGCGTGCCGCGACGAGCTTCACGGCCTCGGCGGACAGCGGTGCATGTCTCGTTCGCTTTGAAGACATCGGCTCATTCTAAGGCTCTTCGCCGCACTGAGATATGTGCGCGTCGTCACATGATGATATGAGTATGTATTCATATTGTTAGAGCAACGACTGGAGTTGATATGACTGTCGAACGCTATCTCCGCCTCATCGCCGGGCTCGTCGTGCTGGTATCACTCGCCCTCGGCTGGTGGGTCACACCGTGGTTCTTTCTGCTGACTGCCTTCGTCGGACTGAACTTGTTCCAGTCCGGCTTCACGGACTGGTGTCCGATGATGACCTTCCTGCGGAAGGTCATGGCCGAACATCCGAGAGCCGCATGAAAGCGGCGATCGGTGCGCTGCTGCTGACGATCGCGTGCTGGCCCGCGAGGGCGCAGACGCTGTCGCTCGACGACGCCGTTGAGCAGGCCTTGGCGCGCAACCCGGCAATCGTCGCGGCCGAAGCACGGACACGCGTGGCGCACGCGCGCGAAGCGGAGGCTCGCGCCTCGCGATTTCCACGCGTGGAGATCTCGGAATCCGCAACGCGCGGCAACAACCCCGTGTTCGTTTTCGGCTCGCTTCTCGAGCAGGGCGAGTTCGCACCTCGCCATTTCGATCCGGACTCTCTCAACGCACCGGATGCGATGACGAACTATCGAGCCGCGATAACAGCACGCTTGACGATCTTCGATCGCCTCCGCACGACGACCGCTGTGCGCCAGAGCCGCAACGGTGTTGATCGAACTGAGATCGAGCTCGTCGAAGTGCGGCAGCGCCTGCGAGCGGAAACCGTTGCGCGCTTCTTTGGCGTGGCCCTCGCCGAGGAACGGCTGCGACTCGCCACTGAGGTCGCGCGCATGGCGGAGGCTGATGCGAAAGCGACGCGCGATCGATTCGATCAAGGCTTGCTCGTCGAGTCCGACGCGTTGGCGGCCGATGTTCACGTCGCGGACATGAAGAAGCGTGTCATCGCCGCGGAAGGCGAGCTCGCGATCGCGCAGGCGGGATTGGCAACGTTGCTTCAGCGGCCTCTGCGAGAGCCATTGGCGATCGACGGCACCATGCCGCGGCTCAGTGTTGAATCGTTGCCGCTCGACGACGCCATCGCGCGGGCGATCGCCAACCGCGCACCCGTGAAACTCGCGGCAAGCGCGACGTCGGACGCGCGACTCCGTCTTGCGGTCGAACGCGCAAGCTTGCTCCCGCGCGTCGACGCGTTCGGAACGTTCGGCGCGAGCGGCGGGACATTCGGCGATCGCAACAGCGATCACACGGCCGGCGTGATCGTGACGCTCGACGTCTTCGACCACGGGCGTCCGGCGCGAGTCGCCGCGGCACGTGCCGAGAGCGACGCGATCATCGCCAGTGAAACCATCGCGCGCGACGCCGTGACGATGGAGAGCATCGCAGCGTGGCATCGCGTGCGTGTCGCAAACGAGATCGCATCCGTCGCCGTTGCCGCCGTCGAGCACTCACAGTCCGCTGCACGCATCGTTCGCGATCGCTACGAGCAGGGACTGACCACCATCACCGAGCACCTTCGCGCACAGACCGCGCTCGTTTCGGCGCGCTTCGACCTTTTGGCGGCGCGCTACGAAATCGTCGTCGCATCCGCCGAACTGCTGCGCGCCACCGGAGACCTGAACGATGTCGAGTCATTCCGCTAACGCGGTTCTTCTCACTTTCCTCGTCGCGGCGTGCAGCGGTAACGAGACCGCAACGGAACGCCAGAGCGTTCAGGCACCGGTGGTCGTCGCGCGGCGAACATCACTGCCGGCGTTTCACTCGGTCGCCGGCACGGTGCGATCGCAGACCTCGAGCACGCTCGCCGCGAATCTCGTCGGAACCGTCGTGCGCGTCGCGGTGGCCGAGGGCGATCGCGTGCGAGCGGGAGACGTGCTGGTCGAGATCGACGCGCGCGAGCCGCGCGCTCAGGCAGAGCGAGCGAGCGCCGCGCGAGACGAGTCGGAGCGCGCCATCGAAGGCGCAGCCGCGAATGCGCAACTCGCCGAGACGACGTACCGCCGATTCGAAGCACTGCGCCAGCGCGGCTCGGCCAGCCAGCAGGAGCTCGATGAAGCGCGGGCACGACGCACGTCGGCGCAGGCGGAACTCGCGCGACTCACCGCGAGCCGGCAAGGAGCGCGTGCCGCCGTGACGCAGGCCGCGGCCGTCCTCGATCACAGCAGCGTGCGCGCGCCGATGAATGGCCTCGTCACGGCACGCTTCGTCGATCCCGGCGCGCAGGCGGCACCGGGCATTCCGCTCATCGCGATCGAAGAAGAACGCGCCACGCGCGTCGACGCAACGGTGGCGGAAGGGATTTCCGTCGTCGCCGGCGCGCGTGCAGTCGTCGAAGCAGGCGATCAACGTCTCGACGCGCGCGTCGTTCGCGTGCAGCCGTCGGTCGATTCCGCCGCGCGATCCGCACTCGTCAAGCTCGAGCTCGCGCGGCCGCTCCGCGCAGGGACGTACGTGAAGGTCTCGTTCCCCATCGGTGAACGATCCGCGGTCGTCATTCCGGCGGCGTCAGTCGTTCGCCATGGCCAGCTCACGAGCGTGTTCGTGATCGGCAAGGACGACGTCGCGCGAATGCGTCTGATCACGATCGGCGCGACTGGCGGAGCGGACGTCGAAGTGCTTTCAGGCCTCGACGCCGGTGAAACGATTGCCTCCGCGCCGGCAGGCGTTCGCGATGGAGTCATCGTGAGGAGCGGCGCATGAAGCAGGGACTGGCCGGAAGGCTCGCCGAAGCGTTCATCGAGTCGAAGCTGACGCCGCTCATCATCGCGACGTCGATCCTCATAGGCATTGGGGCGGTGCTCCTTTTGCCGCGCGAGGAAGAGCCGCAGATCGTCGTGCCGATGATCGACGTCTTCGTCGAGATGCCGGGCGCGTCGCCGAAAGAAGTGGAGCAGCGGGTCACCACGCCGATGGAGAAGCTGCTCTGGGAAATCCCGGGCGTCGAGTACATCTACTCCACGTCATCCGCCGGCGCGTCGATGGCGGTGGTGCGCTTCAAGGTCGGCGAGAACGAAGAGGATGCGCTCGTCCGGCTCAACGAGAAGCTGCACGCGAATACCGATCGGATCCCGCCAGGCGCCATCGGCCCGATGGTGAAGCCGCGCTCGATCGACGACGTGCCGGTGCTCGCCTTCACGTTATCGAGCGATCGCTACGATCACTTCTCGCTGCGTCGCATCGCGGCGGAGCTGCAAACTGAAATCAAGCAGGTCGCGAACGTCTCGGAAGTCACGATCATCGGCGGCACGCGGCGACAACTCCGCGTGGAGATTGATCCTGCAAAGCTCGCAGGACACGGCGTGACTCCGATTCGCATTGCACAGGCGTTGCAGCAGGCGAACGGGGAAAGCAGCAGCGGTGCGTTCGCCATTGCGAATCGAGAAGTGCTCGTGCGCACCGGAGGGTTCCTGCGTGACGCCGATGATGCGCAGCGTCTCGTGATCGCCGTTGCGAACGGACACCCTGTGTACCTCGGCGACGTCGCAACGATTCAGGACGGTCCGGAAGAGCCGGCGGACTACGTTTACTTCGGCACACGCGACAGCGTCCGCCCGGCGGTGACGATCTCCGTTGCGAAACGAAAAAGCACGAATGCGACTGAGCTGACGCGGCTGGTCGAGAAGAAAATCGAAGCACTTCGCGGCGTGATCATCCCCGCCGACGTCGACGTCGCGGTGACGCGCAACTACGGCGAGACGGCGGCGGAGAAATCGAACGAGCTGCTCTTTCACATGCTGCTGGCCGTTCTCTCCGTCGCCGTCCTCATCGGCTTCACCCTCGGGTGGCGCGAGTCCGGGATCGTCGCCATCGCGATTCCGGTGACGCTCGCGCTCACGCTGGCGGTGTTCCAGCTCTTCGGATACACGCTCAACCGGGTCACCCTCTTCGCGCTGATCTTTTCGATCGGCATCCTCGTCGACGACGCGATCGTCGTCGTCGAGAACATCGTCCGTCACTACCGCCTGCCGGAGAATCGCGATCGCTCGCTGCGTGCGATCACCATCGACGCCGTGGCGGAAGTCGGGAACCCGACGATCCTCGCGACGTTCACCGTGATCGCGGCGATCCTGCCGATGGGATTCGTGCGCGGGTTGATGGGCCCGTACATGCGGCCGATTCCGGTTGGCGCAGCGGCGGCGATGCTCTTCTCGTTGATCATCGCGTTCATGGTCACGCCGTGGGCGGCGCGACGGCTGCTTGCACGCGAAGGAGGCGCGCACGCGAACGTCGAAGGGTGGACGACGCGAATGTACCGGCGGCTGATGGGCCGCATCATCCACGAAACGCGATGGCGGACGTCGTTCCTGATGATGGTCGCATTGCTTCTCGCCGCAGCACTCTCGCTGTTCGCAATCAAAGTAGTGCGCGTGAAGATGCTGCCGTTCGACAACAAGAGCGAGCTGCAGATCATCGTCGACATGCCGGAAGGGACGACGCTCGAGCAAACCGCGGGAGTCGCTCGTGAGATCGGCGACATCGTGAGCGGCGTGCCGGAGGTGGCGAATTGGCAGATGTATGCGGGCGCGGCTTCGCCGTACAACTTCAATGGTCTCGTGCGGCACTACTTCCTGCGACGCGGTCCGAACGTCGCGGATCTGCAAGTCAATCTGCTGCCGAAAGGCGAACGCAGCGCGCAGAGCCACGACATCGCCAAACGCATCCGGACGAAGATTGCGCCGGTTGCAGTGCGCGCCCGTGCGCGCGTGAAGGTCGCGGAAGTGCCACCCGGACCGCCGGTGCTACAGACGCTCGTCGCCGAGATTTACGGTCCGGACTACGAGCGGCAGATGGCCATCGCGAAAAGCGTGCAGTCCATCTTCGATCGCACGGCCAGCGTGGTCGACGTCGATACGTACATCGAAGACGATCAGGAGCAGTATCGCTTCGTCATCGATCGCGAGAAGGCAGCGCTGAGTGGCGTTTCGCAGACCGAGATCGACGCGACGTTGCGACTCGCCCTCTCCGGTATGAACGCGGGCCTGCTACACGATGAGCGCGAAGCCGAAGACGTCGTGATTCGCGTGGAAGTCCCGCGCGCACTTCGCTCGTCGATCGAATCGCTTCGCGGACTCTCCGTGAACGGCGCAGCCGGAAAACTCGTCCCGCTCGGGACTCTCGTCACGATCGAACAGGTCATCGCGCCGAAGAGCATCTATCACAAGAATCTGATGCCCGTGGTCTACGTGACGGCGGACGTTGCGGGAAGCGAAGAGAGTCCGGTCTACGCGATTCTCAAACTCGATCGCGAGCTCGAGAAGCTGCGCCTGCCCGAAGGCTACGCGATGGAGCGGCTCGTCGCGCGGCAGCCATTCGACACCAAACGTTTCGCGATGAAATGGGACGGCGAATGGCACATCACGTACGAAGTCTTCCGCGACCTCGGCCTCGCCTTCGCCGCGGTGCTCGTCCTGATCTACATCCTCGTCGTCGGCTGGTTCCAGTCCTTCAAGACGCCGATGACGATCATGGCCGCGATTCCGTTTTCTCTCGTCGGCATCATCCCCGCCCATGCGTTGATGGGCGCGTTCTTCACAGCGACTTCGATGATCGGCTTCATCGCCGGTGCGGGCATCGTCGTGCGCAACTCGATCATCCTCGTCGACTTCATCGAGCTGCGCCTGAAGCAGGGAATGCCGCTCGATCAGGCCGTGATCGATGCGGGCGCGGTTCGTTTCCGTCCGATGATGCTCACCGCGGCCGCGGTCATCGTCGGAGCGGGCGTCATCCTCTTCGATCCGATTTTTCAGGGGCTGGCGATTTCACTGATGGCGGGTGAAGTCGCGTCGCTGCTGCTGTCGCGGCTGACCGTTCCGGTCCTCTATTTCCTGTCCGCGCGCGGTGATGAGAATCGCGACGATCACTCCGCGGCGCCGACGAGAAACGACACGATCAGCAACGCGAGCACGACGGAGGTGATCGTGACATAGAGCCGGTCTCGCTCCAGTGCGAACGCCACGATCGAGAATGCGACGCGCGCGACTGGCGTGGCGATCAGCATCAGCAGTCCGAGCATGACGATCGCCTGACCGCGCCCGTGGCCGATCTGGTCCGCGACATCTCGCAGCCGATGCGGATACAGGACGTCGGCATCGGTGAGACGCCCGAGGTCGGACGTTGAACGAACGTATTGCGGATGGTGGACGAACGTGAACACGAGTCCGATCACGACGACCGCCATGCTGATGATCACGCCCGCTCGAAGAAGATTCGAGATCGCGACATCGACCCACAACGGCTCGTGCTGCGGTTCATCATTCATCCGCGAATGCCTCGCACGAGCATTTGCAACGACACGAGAACCAGCACGACGACGAATGTCGCGCGAAGAGCACGACT
>DASVNL010000206.1:0-13012 GCA_036383875.1 Thermoanaerobaculia bacterium | reverse complement strand
GACTCGAAGATGCCGACGACCTTCCAGACGTTCGTGCCGAAGTGCAACTCGGAGCCGACCTCGGTACCGGCGAACTCGATCTTCGCGCCGCGGCCGACGATCACTTCGTTCTTGCCCCATGTGAACGGACGTCCTTCGATGATCTTCACCTCGGGACGAATCGCGAATGCGCCGGGTTGCACGCCGCGCAGCGGAACGTTCGCGGGCGTGTTCGTCGAGCGCTTCGGAAGATCGACGATGACGAAGAGCTCGGGCGACATGAGCGGCTTGCCGTCTGCACCGCGCGCGACGCCTGGAGCGTCGCGAATGGCATCGACGTCGGCGCGGAGGAGCACCGAGGACATTTCGCTGTCGGCGCCGGCGCGCAGGACGAGTGCCGTGTCGGGCTTACCCGCCACGACCATCACTTTGCGAAAGCCTTCGCCGATGGACAGCGTCCCGACGAGCACGGCGACGACGAATGCGATGCCGACGACGGCGGAAGCAGCGGAGCCGCCGCGCCCGGGGAGAGAGCGGACGTTGAAGATGAGCAGCGCGATGATCTGTCGAATCGTTTTCATGGGCTTACTCTCTCCGTAGCGCGTCGACCGCATTGAGGCGCATTGCCTGCAGGGCCGGCAGCAAGCCGGCGACGAGTCCGAGCAGGATCATGAACACGACCGCGAGGATGCGATCGGTGGCCGGGAGATAGAAGACCGGCAGCGCGCCGCCGGTCGGATCGCCTTTCGCGACGAACAACGAGCCGAGAGCGAATCCGATCCCGCCGCCGACGAGAGTGATCACGAGTGACTCGAAGATCACGAGCCCGAGGACCTGGCCGTCGGTGAAGCCGATGGCCTTCATCACGCCCAGCTCTGCGGTTCGCTCGCGAACTGCCTGCGCCATCGTGTTCGCGGCGACGAGGAGAATCGTGAGGAAGACGGCAGAGAGGATGAACTGCACGATCTTGCCGATGTTGCCCATCTGCTCGGCGAAGCCGCGGATGAACGCCTTCTCGGTTTCCGTCTTCGTTTCCTGCGGCGAGTTCGCGAACGTCTCGTCGATCTGCCGCGCGATCTGTTCCGCGTTCTTCGGATCCTTCACCCGGATCGCGTACCAGCCGGTGAGTCCTTTGCCGAAGCGGCGGTTCTCATCCATGTAGTCGTGGTGGAAGTAGAACGACGTCGTGTCGGTGTCGCGATACTCGCCGTCGTAAATGCCGACGAGATCGAACGTCCACGTGTTGCCCTGCTTGGGCATCATGAACGTCGCGGCGAACGGGATGCGATCGCCGATCTTCCAGCCGTAGCGATTCGCGGTGGTTCTTCCGACGATCGCGCCAGTGCGCGTCTTGATGAACGCCTGCTTCTGATCCTCGGGGAGCTTGAACTCCGGATACATCTGAAAGAACTCGCTCGCGTTGACGGCGATCTGGCCCCAGGACGTTTGCTTGTCCTGATAGAGCCCGCCGAACCACGCTTGCTGAATCGCGTCATCGACGCCGGGGATCTGTTCGATGCGATGTTCGTAGCTCTGCGGCAACGGCTGGATGAGCGTCACGCGATGGCGGACGACGAGGCGGTTCTCACCGGCGACGCTCGTGCCGAACTTGAACGCGTTGCGAATCGCGCCGAGGTACGCGAAGAGGATGAACGCGACGATCGTGGAGAGGATCGTGAGGATCGTGCGCGTCTTGTGGCGCTTGAAATTGGCGAGGACGAGCGGGAGGAGCTTCATGCAGCCATCTCGCTGGAGAGTTGTCCATCGACCATGTGCAAGCGTCGCGATGCGCGCTCCGCGGCGTGCGGATCGTGCGTCACCATGATGATGGTCTTGTTGTGCTGCCGGTTGAGCGCCTGCATCAGATCGAGGATGCCGTCGCCGGTCTTGCGATCGAGATCACCCGTGGGCTCGTCGGCGAGGATGAGCGTCGGGTCGGTGACGATCGCGCGGGCGATGCCGACGCGCTGCTGTTCACCGCCGGACAACGTGCGCGGCGTGTGCTTCGCGCGATGCGACAGTCCGACGATCTCGAGCGCCGTCGCGACGTGGCGCTTGCGCTCGGAGCTCGAGAGATTCGTGAGCAGCAGCGGCAGTTCGACGTTGCGCTCCGCGCTGAGCACGGGCAGCAGGTTGTAGAACTGAAACACGAAGCCGACGTGGCGCGCGCGCCAGTTGGCGAGATCGCGGCGGGAGAGGTTTTCGATGCGCTGTCCGGCGACTTCGATCGCGCCGGTAGTCGGACGATCGAGTCCGGCCAGAAGGTTCAGCAGCGTCGACTTGCCGGATCCCGACGGACCCATGAGCGCGAGGAACTCGCCTTCGTCGATCTGGAGGCTGAGGTTCGTCAGCACTTTCACTTCTTCCGAACCGCGGCGGAACATTTTGTCGACGTTGGTGACACGGACGAGGGCGTTGGCCATGGATGCTCCTTTACTTACGCGTCGCGCGTTGCGCGCGACCTATTCACTTCTTCAGTTTCACTTTGTCGCCTTCGGCCAGCTCGGCCGGACCTTCGACGACGACCTGTTCTCCGTCGGACACGCCGGAAAGCAATCGCGCGTTGTCGCCGGTGGCGTTGGCCACCTTGATCGCGCGGCGCTCGAGCTTTCCTTCCTTCACGACGAAGACGATGTCCTGTTCGCCGTCGCGGCGGATCGCGGAGCGCGGGATCTCGATCGACGTCGTCGCGGCGGACGCCGGCTCGTCGGTGATGAACGCGACCTTCACGCCCATGTCCGGAAGAATGCGCTGGTCTTTCTGATCGAACGCGATGCGCACTTTGACCGTGGCTTTCTGGCGATCGGCAGTCGGCACTGCGGTGATGACGTGGCCGGGGATCTTCCAGTCGGGATACGCGTCGAGCACCGCCTCGATTTGCTGATTCGGCTTGACGCGATTGATGTACGCCTCGTTGACGTCGACTTCGATCTCGAGCGAGGCCATGTCGACGATCGTGCAGATGCCGGTGCGCGTGAATCCGCCGCCCGCGGAGACGGGGGAGATCATCTCGCCCGGCTGCGCGTCCTTCGACACGACGACGCCGTCGAACGGCGCGCGAACGACGAGGTCCTCGACGTTCTGGCGTTGCAGATCGACCTGGCGCTGCGCGGTGCTCATCTGATCCGTCTGCGCGGCGAGCCGCGCGCGCGACGCATCGAGATCGGCCTTCGCGCGATCCGCATCGGCGCGGCTGCCGATCGAGCTCGCGGCGAGTTTCTCGGCGCGGTCGTAGTCGAGTTGCGCCTGCCGGATGCGCACGCGCGTCTCCTGCAACGCACTCGACGCCGACGTCGCCTCGGCCTGCGCGAGCGCGAGTCCGCGGGCGGCGTACGAGGTGTCGAGGCGCGCGAGCACCTGTCCCGCCTTGACCTGCATCCCTTCCTCGATGTGCACCTCGGTGATTTTTCCGGTGACCTTCGAGGAGACGGTGGCCTGACGGCGCGCGGTGACGTAGCCGCTGGCGTTCAGCACGGAGCCGCGCGCTTCACCGGCGATTCCTTTTGCCGGCGCGGTGCGGACTTCCTTGGCGCTGCTGCGGCCGAATATCCAGTACGCGCCCGCGATGAGCGCGAGCACGACCGGCACGACGATCGCCCAGGCGGGAACGCGCGAACGCTTCTCGTCTGAACGCTGAATGCGAAGACCTTCAAGAGCTGCTTTATCGACCATTGGAGTGGCGACATTATGGCGATCCGTCCACGGCTTGTCAGTTGACGTTTGTCACGAACGGCGAACGACTTTTGTCGTCACCGGTCGTTGTTCGCTGTAACGAACTTTCACATCGTGTGACGTTGCGTGCAGCTCACGTCACCTTCGTGGGAAGACTTCGTTCGTCGCGCACGGCATCGTGGACGGCATGCGACGACTGCTGGTTTTCCTAGTGTTTTTCGGTGTTTCTGCGCGTGTTTCGGCGATCGAGATCGCGCGGCTGCAAGGCGCGGTGACCATCGACGGCGATGTCTCGGAGGCTGCGTGGCAAAGCGCGCGGGGAGTCGACTCGTACGTCGAATACTTCCGTTCCGACAACACGACGCCGCCGGCGAAGACGCGGAGCTTCGTTGCCTACGACGACGGTGCAATCTACGTCGCGTGGATCGCCGACGATCCGAATCCGAGCGCGATTCGCGCGCCGCTCGTCGATCGCGACAACGTCCGCGGCGATCAGGATTACGTCGCGATTCTGCTCGATACCGCGAACCGCAAGACGTCCGGCATCAACTTCCGCGTGAATCCGCGCGGCGTACAGACCGACAGTCTTTTGAATGAGGCGACGGGCGAAGAAGACTTCTCGCCCGACTTCTTCTACGAGGCCGTTGCGCGTCAGACCGCGACCGGCTGGAGCGCGGAGATGCGCATCCCGCTCGCATCGCTGCGGTATCCGTCGACCGATCCGCAGACGTGGGGCGTAATCCTGCTGCGCAACTACCCGCGCGACTTCCGCTACATCATGGCCAACATCACCATCCCGAAAAATTCGGGATGCTTTCTCTGCCACGCGGCGGAGCTCACGGGACTCACCGGATTGCCGAGCGGCAGTCACATGACGATGACGCCGTACAGCACGGCCAGCGTGCGTCGCGACTACGCGACGGGCGCGGGCGCCGGCGGCCGCGAGCTTCCGATCGCCAATCAGTTCGACAACGACCTCGGGTTCGACATGAAGTGGAATCCGAGCACGCGACTGACCATCGACGCGACGCTCAATCCCGACTTCTCGCAAGTCGAAGCGGACGTGCCGCAGATGGCGGTGGGCGAGCGGTTCGCGCTGGCGTTTCCGGAGAAGCGCACGTTCTTTCTCGAAAGCGTCGATCTGCTCAAGACGCCGTTGCAGGCCGTGTACACACGGACGATCAACGCGCCCGCGTGGGGCATGCGCGCGACGGGCGACGTCGCGGGCAGCGCGTACACGTTCCTCGTCACGGAAGATCGCGGCGGCGGCAGCGTGATTTTGCCGAGTGCTGAAGGTTCGGACTTCATCCCGGGCGAGTTCCGCTCGCGCATCGCGCTCGGCCGCATTCGTCGCACGTTCGGGAAATCCTTCGGCGCGTTTCTCGTGAGCACGCGCGAAGTCGAAGGCGGCGGCCACAATCGCGTGTTCGGTCCGGACTTCGTGTGGCGTCTCAATTCGCGCGATCGCGTGATCGGACAGTTCCTCGCGAGCAGCACGAAGAATCCGGTGCGCACCGACTTGCACGAATCGTTCGATGGCCGCGAGGCCGACGGCCTTGCGTATCGCACGGTGTATCGCCGCGACGAGAAGCGCTACGACATCTGGACGCTCGCCAGCGCGATCTCGCCGGGCTTCCGCGCGGACAATGGCTTCGTTCCGCAGACGGGACTGCGTCGTTACGCACTGTGGACGGGCGTGCGCACGTATCCGTCGAATTTCCTGTCGTTCTTCCGCGCGTACAGCGGCACGGAGTACGACGGCGGTTACGACAACAACGAGGTGCTTCGTCGCGGCGTGTATCAGGGCTTCGAGTTCGAAGGGAAGTGGGGGAGCAGCGGCTGGGTCACGGCGCAGTACGAGGACGAGCGAGTCGGCTCGGAGTTGCTGCATCGCAACTACGTGACGTTCGAGCTTGCGGCTGCGCCGAAGCGTTGGTTGCCTGCGATTCAATTCGACGGCTCGGCAGGACAGAAGCTCGACTACGCGGGCGCGCAGGTCGGCAACGGCGCGACGCTGAATCTCAGCAGCACGCTGCGCGCGACCGATCACCTCGAACTGCAGTTGAAGACGAGTCGCGAATGGCTAGACGTCGACGGCACGCGTCTGTTCGACGCGAAGATCGACTGGCTGAAATTCACGTACACGTTCTCCGCGCGGTCGCTCGTGCGCATGGTCGGAATGCAGAAGGAGATCACGCGCCGCGACGCGGATCGCAATCGGTCGTTGTCGCTGTCCGGTCTGTACTCGTGGAAGCTGAACTGGCAGACGGTGTTCTTCGTCGGCTACGGCGACTCGAGCATCACCGGCGAGACCGGCGCGCTGATCCCCGATACGCGCAGTGTGTTCATGAAGGTGGCGTACGCGTTTCAGAGGTAAGGCGTTGTCGGTTGTCAGTTGTCGGGAGAACAAACAACAGACGTGGCGGGCCGTGGCCTCCCGACAACCGCCAACTGCCAACCGCCAACTGACTTGTTAAATGTTGTGACAATCCACGTACCTGGAAACGCCCCTATGCCACCATTGCGTTCAAGACACGCAATGCGCCGCCTCTTCGCACGCTCGATGCTCTGGTTCCTGCCCGTGGTGATCATCCCGGTGGCGGCGCTGCTCGTCATGCAGTACCGCTTTCTGCGGACGCTCGAGCAGAAGTCGGTGTCGGCGGAGCGGAACTGGCTGCGCGGCGCGGTCGAGACGGTGAGCGCGGACGTCGAAGAGCGTTTCCGCACGGCTGCGACCGAGGCGTTGTCGCTGTCGCATGTGCAACTGCTCAGCGTCGCGACGATCGGGAAGCATTTCCGGGATCACCAGGTGCCCGCGGGGCGCACGTACTTCGCGATGCATTTCGATCAGGACAAGTACGAGACGCGCTACTACGACCGCAACGGTTTCGAACGGAAGCCGACGTGGCCGGAGATGGAGGCGGTGAAGCTCGCAACCGTCGGCTGGCATGTCGCGCACAAGTGGAAGCGCGTCGCGACGCCCGCGTTGCAGGTCGACGAGAAGGATCCGGCGAATCGCGTGATCGTGCGTCCGATCGTCGACGAGTCGATGCACGTCGTCGGCGTCGCGGGCGTGTTGCTCGACGAAGGCGCGGCGAAGAAGCGCATCAGCGCGATCGCGGACGGACTGCTGCAGCAGCGCTTCCCGAGTCGCGTGATCGCGATTCGCGTCGGCGAGTTTCCGCTGAACATGCGCCGGACGTACGTGATGCAGCCGCTTGAATTCGTGTTCACGAACTGGCGCATCGGAGTGCGCGACAGTTGCGCGACGCCCGAGGAGATCGCGGCGACGCACTTCCGCAACAACATGATGTGGTCCGGCGGCGTGTTCGTCGTCCTCCTCGGCGCACTGGGACTCGCCGGCGGCGCAGTCGCGCGGCAAGCGCGGTTGTCGCAGATGAAGAGCGACTTCGTCTCGAACGTCTCGCACGAGTTGCGCACGCCGCTCTCCTCGATTCGCGTCTTCGGCGAGTACATGCGCCTCGGCCGCGTGACGAATCAGGAGAAGGTCCAGCAGTACGGCGAGTACATCGAGGCCGAGGGACGGCGCCTGACGCAGCTCATCAACAACATTCTCGATTTCTCGAAAATCGAGTCGGCTGAGAAGAAGTACCGCTTCTGCGAGATCGACGTGACGGAGCTCGTCGAGCACACCGTCTCCGCGTTCGAAGTCCCGCTGCGCGATCAGGAAGTCGCGGTGTCGTTGAAAGTCGCGCCGCCGCCACCGCCGTTGCTGCAACTCGACAAGGACGCGATCGCGCAGGTGCTCGTCAATCTGCTCGACAATGCGCTCAAGTACTCGAACGGACGGAAAGCGATCGACGTGCTGATCGAGACCGTGCGCGACGAAGTGCGCATCGCGGTGCGCGATCACGGCATCGGCATCCCGAAGAGCGAGCAGAAGAAAATCTTCGAGAAGTTCTACCGCGTCGGCAGTGGCCTCGTGCACGACGTCAAAGGCAGCGGCCTCGGATTGTCGATCGTCCAGCACGTCGTGCGCGCGCACGGCGGACGCGTCGAAGTCGAGAGCACGCCGGGCGAGGGGAGCACGTTCACGATCGTGCTGCCGGTGCGCACCCGCGAAAGCGTCGCGGTCGCGAGAACGGAGTACGCATGACCAGAATCCTGATTGTCGAAGACGATCCGGCGATGTCCGTCGCGTTGCGCGACGGGTTCGAGTTCGAGAAGTACAGCGTCGAGATGGCGGCGGACGGCGAGGAAGGCCTGCGCATCGCCAGTCGCGGCGATCACGACCTGATGATCCTCGACGTGATGCTGCCGAAGAAGTCGGGCCTCGATGTCTGCAAGGAGCTGCGCAAGAACGGCAGCTCGACGCCGATCATCATGCTCACCGCTCGCGGTCAGGAGATCGACAAGATCGTCGGCCTGAAGTTAGGCGCGGATGACTACGTGACGAAGCCGTTCAGTTTCATGGAACTGCTCGCGCGAGTCGAAGCGGTGCTGCGTCGCGTGAGTCGCACGGCGGCGGGGGACGAGTACGGATTCGGCGACGTGATGCTCGACTTCCGGACGTATCAGGCGTCGAAGAGCGGCGCGGCTTTGGAGCTCACGCCGCGCGAGTTCCGCATCCTTCGATACTTCATCGATCACACGGACGAAGTCGTGAGTCGCGAGGCGTTGCTCAATCACGTGTGGGGCTACGACAGCTCGGCGTTCACGCGCACTGTCGACACGCACATGGCGCGGCTGCGCCAGAAGATCGAGAACGTTCCCGCCGAGCCGCGGCACCTCATCACGGTGCACCGCGTCGGCTACAAGTTCGTTCCGTAGCCGGCACGGCCGGCAGCGCAAGTTGCTCCGCCGTGTGCACGTGCGGCTGGCCTGTCGGTGCGTTCTCGCTGAGCTAAGGGGCGCTGAGCTTCGCGATACAGCCGAGGATCAGTTTCGTGAACTCGGCCTGCACGCGCTGCGTCGTGTCCATCACTTCCTGGTGCGTGAGCTTCTGATTCAGAACGCCCGCGGCCATGTTCGTGATGCACGAGATGCCGAGGACCGGGATGCCCATGTGCGACATCGCGATGACCTCGGGCACAGTCGACATGCCGACGGCATCGGCGCCGAGCACGCGAAACGCGCGGATCTCCGCCGGCGTCTCGTAGGTCGGACCGGAGAGGGCGAGGTAGACGCCTTCCTTCAACTTCAACCCGATCTCCGCCGCGACGTCCTTCGCCATGTTGCGCAGCGCCTCGGGATACGCCTCGGACATGTCGGGGAAGCGCACGCCGAGCTCTTCGACGTTCGGTCCGCGAAGTGGATTGAGTCCCATGAAGTTGATGTGATCGGAGATGAGCATCAGATCGCCGGCGACGTACGACGTGTTCACCCCGCCCGCGGCGTTCGTGACGATCAGCTTCTTGATGCCGAGCTTGCCGAGGACGCGCGAGAGGAACATCACTTCGTTCATCTCGTAGCCTTCGTAGAAGTGCACGCGTCCCTGCATCACCGCGACCGGCTTGCCGTTCGCGTGGCCGAGGAGGAGGCGTCCCTGATGACCGAGCACCGTCGACGCCTTCGCGCCGGGGATCTCGCCGTAGCCGATCGCGGTCTCGACGTCGATCGAGTCGACGACGTGTCCGAGTCCGGAGCCGAGGATCACTCCGACTTCGGGCTGCAGCGATGATTTGCTGCGGATGTACGAGACGGCGGTGTTGATGGCGTCGATCATGGGCGCGAAGGATAAAGGATTGAGGCGGACGCGAGAAGGTTCATTGACATCATTCCCGGCCTCGTTCATAAAGCTGGGGCGGTTCCAACCACAACAAACAGCAAGGCGGAGAGAACGATGGATCGATTCACCGGCCTGATCGGGTTTTTTGCGATTCTGGCGATTGCGTGGCTCATCTCGACCAACCGGAAGGCCATCAAGTGGCGCCCGGTGTTCTGGGGACTTCTGCTGCAGATCATCGTCGCGATCCTCGTGCTCAAAGGCGCGAAGATCGAAGCGCTCTTCGCTTCAGTGGCGTTACCGCTCGAGAAGTACGGCGCGGCGCTGCTGTTCATCCTCATCGCCGTGATCGTCACGCAGATCGCGAAGCTGCTTCCTGTCGGAGGCGCGCGCACAGGGTTGTGGGCGTTCTTCGGCCTGGTCAGCCTCTATCTCTTCCTGGCGTTCAATCTCCTCGCGTACCTCTTCGAGACGATGAAGCACGTCGTCAACAGCCTGATTGGCTACACGCAGGAAGGATCGAAGTTCGTCTTCGGCGAGCTCGGTGCGCAGAACAGTAAGCTCGGCTTCGTCTTCGCGACGCAGGTCCTGCCGACGATCATCTTCATCGCGTCGATCTTCGCGATCCTCTACTACGTCGGCGTGATGCAACTCGTGGTGAAGTTTTTCGCGAAAGCGATGACGCGCTTCATGGGCGCGTCGGGCGCGGAGTCGACGTCCGTGGCGGCGTCGATCTTCATGGGCCAGACCGAGGCGCCGCTCACGATCCGGCCGTTCCTGCCGGACATGACGCGCTCGGAGCTCATGACCATCATGACCGCCGGCATGGCGCACATCTCGGGCGGCATCATGGCGGCGTACGTGCTCGTCGCGAAAGTCGACGTCATTCACCTGCTCACGGCCGTGATCATGACTGCGCCCGGCGCGATCATGATGGCCAAGCTGATCGTTCCCGAAACGGAGATCACGAAGACCGGCGGCGACGTCGAAGTCGTCGTGCCGAAGCAGGACGTGAACGTGATCGACGCTGCGGGTCGCGGCGCGATCGAAGGCCTGCACCTCTCGCTCAACGTTGCCGGCATGCTGATCGCGTTCATCGCGCTCGTCGCGCTGATCAACGGCATCTTCGGCTACGTCCACACGCAGTGGGCGGCGTTCCCCCAAAGCCTCGACGTCGTTCTCGGCTTCATCTTCCGTCCGATCGCGTGGGCCATGGGCGTCTCGTGGAAGGACACGCTCACCGTCGGCAATCTCCTCGGGACGCGCATGGTGCTCAACGAGTTCGTCGCGTTCGTGAAGCTCGGGGAGCCGGGCGTCGGCGACATGCTCGACGCGCGCAGCAAGATCATCACGACGTACGCGCTCTGCGGCTTCGCGAACTTCTCGTCGATCGCGATTCAGATCGGCGGCATCGGCTCGCTCGCACCGTCGCGCCGCGGCGATCTCGCCCGACTCGGACTGCGCGCGATGATCGCGGGCACGCTCGCGAACTTCCTCACCGCGACCATCGTCGGCATCCTGATCTAGCGCAGGACTTCAATCAGCTCGCGCATGTCGAGAGGCATCTCCGCTCGCACGGAGATGCTCTCTCCCGTGCGCGGGTGCGCGAACGTAATCTTCTCGGCGTGCAGCATCTGCCGCTTCAGCGATGACAGCGCGCGCTGCAGCTTCTTCTCCGGAATCCCTTTCCACTGCGGCCCCGAATAGACCGGATCGCCGGCGATCGGATGTCCGAGGTGCTTGAGGTGGACGCGGATCTGATGCGTGCGCCCGGTGCGCAACCGGCAGCGAACGAGCGATGTCGCGCGGAGACGTTCTACGACTTCGTAGTCGGTGAGTGCGCGACGTCCGTCCGCGACGACGGCCATCCGTTTGCGATCGCGCGGATCGCGACCGATCGGCGCCTCGATGGTGCCGCGATCGACGCTCGGAGTTCCGTAGACGACGGCCACGTACTCCTTCTGCACACGATCAGTGTTCCAAGCCGCGGTGAGCGTGCGGTGCGCCTCGTCGTTCTTGGCGATGATCATCACGCCGCTCGTGTCTTTGTCGAGGCGATGGACGATCCCGGGACGCAGCTCGCCGCCGATGCCGCTCAGGTCGCGCACGTGGAAAAGCAGCGCGTTGACGAGCGTGCCGTCGGCGTGTCCGGCGGCGGGATGGACGACGAGTCCGGGTGGCTTGTCAACGACGACGACGTCGGCGTCGTCAAAGAGAATCGTGAGGGGGAGATCCTGCGACTCGACGGTGGACGGCGTGGCGTCCGGCACGTCGAGCTCGATGCGTTGTCCGGAGGCGACGCGCATCGACGGCTTCGTGGCGGCGCGATCGTCGACGCGCACGTGATCTGCAAGGACGAGCCGCGCGAGAGAGCTTCGCGAGTGATGTTGGAAGAGCTCGCCGAGAGCACGGTCGAGCCGGGCTCCGTCGAGCTCGTTGGGAATGGTGGCTTCCTCTTTGGTCACGCGTGAGAAGTATACGAACCGGTTTGCGCGATTAATCGGTAGGAGGGAGTGACGAAGTAGGATGTTGGTTCGTATACGTTCGGTGACAAACGGTTTTCGGTAAGGCGCGATTCGTTTAGAATGCGCCCGCAGCATATTGGTTATCTGGTAGTCTGATCCCACATATCGAGTAGTTCTTAAAGGGGAGAATATGTTCATGAAGAAATTTGGTGTCGCGGCGGCTCTGGCCCTCTTCGCCGTCAGCGCGTCCGCGAGCAATTTCCGCGGCGCCGACCAGGTGTACATCCCGGCCGCCGGACACTTCCAGGGCTCGAGCGGTGTATTCATCTCGGATGTCTACCTCGCCAATCTGAGCTCGGATGAAGTTTCGGTCTCGATCATCTACCAGCCGCTCGGTGCCGGCGGCGGCACGGGCCAGGAATTCCGTGATGCGATCCAGCTTCGCGGCTACGAGCGCAAAGAGCTCCCCGACTTTTTCCGGAACACCGCCGCTGGCGTGAACCTCCAGGGCAACGTGTTCGGTCAGCTCATCTTCAACGGCTGCAAGAAGGGATCGAGCTGCGGTCCCGAGACGCAGAACGGCGAAGGCTACAGCCCGAACTTCCGCAACATCAGCGCGACCAGCCGCATCTATCAGATCCCGAACAACGCCCCGGCGAACCCGCCGACCACGGGCCAGCTCTTCACGGGTATCCCCTGGTACAACTTCGTGAGCTCGCTGCAGAACGCAGAGGGTCTCGACAAGGTGTTCATCACGGGCATCACGCAGACGGGTTCGGCCGGCCAGGCCGGTACGTTCCGCACCAACATCGGCCTGATCAACGCGTCGCAGTACTCGCGCACGACGATCAAGGTCAAGGCCTACCAGGGCACGCTGACCGAAGCCGACAAGAAGGGTGAAGCCACCCGCGACCTCGGCCGCCTCGCGAACGTGCAGTTCGGCTTCAACGACCTGTTCCCGGGCCTCACCGGCTCGAACTACTTCGTGACGGTCGAGCAGCTCAACAACATCGCAGAGTTCGACGCGCCGCAGGGTTGCGTCCAGGGTTGCCCGGCGTTCCTCGCGTACGGTTCGGTCCTCGACAACCTGTCGGGCGACGCGACCACGCTCGAAGCGCAGTACCTCGTTCCGCTCAGCGACGACGCCCTCGGCGTGATCTACCCGAAAGAGGGTGGCAAGATCGCCGTCAAGCGTTCGGTTCGCCACTAA
>DASVNL010000205.1:0-3144 GCA_036383875.1 Thermoanaerobaculia bacterium | reverse complement strand
GATGGCGGTCCGTTGGGCCGTTTCGCGGCGGACGGACCGTGGCGGCGGTGGGGATTCCGTCGCAGCCGAATGTGTTTTTCATCGGCGTCAACAACGGCGGGATCTGGAAGACGACCGACTACGGGCGCGTGTGGACGCCGATCTTCGACGAGCAGCCGACCGGCTCGATCGGTGCGATCGCGATTGCGCCGTCGAATCCGAGCGTGATGTACGCGGGCAGCGGCGAAGGTCTGCATCGTCCCGACCTCTCGACCGGCGACGGCATGTACAAATCCCTCGACGGCGGCAAAACTTGGACGCACCTCGGCCTTCGCAGCGTCCAGCAAATCCCGATGATCGCAGTCGATCCGAAAAACCCGGATCGCCTCTTCGTCGCGGTGCTCGGGCATCCGTACGGTCCGAATGCGGACCGCGGCATCTATCGCTCCGTCGACGGCGGCAAGTCGTTCGAGAAAGTTCTGTATCGCGATGAAGACACCGGCGGCATCGACGTCATCCTCGATCCGTCGAACGCGAACATCGTCTACGCGGCATTGTGGGAAGCGCGTCAGGGTCCGTGGGAGAACGGCGCGTTCTTCGGACCGGGCAGCGGCATTTACAAATCGATCGACGGCGGCACGACGTGGCGCCAGTTGAAAACCGGGTTGCCTGAAGGCGAGTTGCTCGGACGCGCGGGACTCGAAGTCTGCGCGTCCGATCCGAAGCGCTTGTACGCGATCGCGGGAACGCGCCCTGAATCGGGCGGACTGTATCGCTCGGATGACGCGGGCGAAACGTGGACGCGCATTCACACCGACGAACGTCTGTGGGGACGTCCCGGCGACTTCAACGAAGTGCGCGCCGATCCGAAGAACGCGGACATCGTCTACGTCGCGAACATCGTCACGTGGAAGTCCGTCGACGGCGGGAAGAACTTCGTCGCGTTGCGCGGCGCGCCGGGCGGCGACGACTATCACCGCCTCTGGATCAATCCGAACGACACGAACATCATCCTCAATGCGGCCGATCAGGGCGCGGTCATCACCGTGAACGGCGGCGCGACCTGGAGCAGTTGGTACAACCAGCCGACCGCGCAGATGTTTCACATCACCGCCGACAACGCGTTCCCCTATCGCGTGTGCGGCGGACAACAGGAAAGCGGCTCCGCATGTGTGCCGAGTCGCGGCGACGACGGACAGATCACGTTTCGCGACTGGACTCCGGTCGGCGTCGATGAGTACGGATACGCGACGCCCGATCCGCTCGATCCGGACATCGTCTACGGCGGACGCATCACGCGCTGGGACCGTCGCACGAAGCTCGCGGAAGACATCTCACCGAAGCCGCTGCGCAGCACCGACTATCGCATCGTGCGCACGCAGCCTTCGATCTTCTCGGAGAAAGATCCTCGCGTGTTGTTCTACGCATCGAACACGTTGTGGAAGACGACCAACGGCGGCCGCGCGTGGACGCAGATCAGTCCCGATCTGACGCGCAAGGATTTCGCGGTGCCGGCGAATGTCGGCAAGTACATCGGCACACCGGCCGCGCAACCGAAGCAGCGCGGCGTGATCTACACGATCGCGCCGTCGCCGCTGAACGTCGATCGCATCTGGATCGGCACGGACGACGGACTCATTCACCTCACCACTGATGGCGGCACGACGTGGAGCGACGTCACGCCGAGCGCGCTGACTCCGTGGGCGAAGGTCTCGATCATGGACGCGTCGGGCTTCGACGAGAAGGTCGCGTACGCCGCGATCAACACGTTCCGTCTCGACGATCTCCGTCCACACATCTATCGCACCCGCGACGGCGGCAAGTCGTGGACGCACATCACGAACGGGATCCCCGACGGCGCGACGGTGAACGTCGTGCGTGAGGATCGCAAGAAGAAAGGGCTGCTGTTCGCGGGAACGGAGAACGAGGTTTACGTCTCGCTCGACGACGGCGATCACTGGCAGTCGCTGCGCCTCAACATGCCCGCGTCGTCGATTCGCGATCTGATCGTGAAGGACGACGACGTCGCCGTCGCGACGCACGGCCGCGGCTTCTGGATTCTCGACAACATCGAGCCGCTGCGTCAGGCGCCGAGCGTGACCGGCAACGCGTTCCTCTTCACGCCGCAACGCGCGTGGCGCTTCCGCTGGAACAAGAACACCGACACGCCGCTCCCCGCCGACGAGCCCGCGGGCCAGAATCCGCCGGACGGCGCGATCATCGACTACTACCTCGCGTCAGCCGTCGATGAAGCGACGCTCGAGATCGTCGACGCGAACGGCGCAGTCGTGCGTCGCTACTCGAGTCGCGACGTCGTCGCCGAGCCGAAGGACACGGGTCAGGTTCCCGCGCTGTGGATTCGTCGCGAGCGCGCGTTGCCGACGTCAGCGGGCATGCATCGCGTGACGTGGGATCTGCGACACACGCCGCTGCCGCGCAAGACGCCCAGCTATCCGATCGCCGCGATTCCGAACAACACGCCGCTCACTCCGACGTCGCCGCTCGCGCTGCCCGGCACCTACACCGTGCGATTCACCGCGGGCGGACAAACGCAAACGCGCCCGCTGGTGCTGCAGATCGATCCGCGCGTGAAGACGCCGGCGGAAGGTCTCGCGTCGCAGTTCAACGAGTCAATGAAAGTGGTGGCGATGTTGCGCGACGCAACGGATCAGGCGATCGAAGAACAGTTGCGTTCGCTGCTCGATCGCCTGCAGCAGGCGGACACGGCGCCGTCGTCGCAGCTCATCGACGCGGTTCGCGAGATGGAGAGCCGCACGAAGAAGTAGGCGTATCATGCGCGTATCGCAGGAGAGTTTGTTGATGAGCGCAGCTTCGCTTTTGAGTGCGAGGCGGCGGTTTTGCCTCGTGCTCGTCAAACCGTCGCACTACGACGATGACGGCTACGTCATCCAGTGGTTTCGCTCTGCGATTCCATCGAACTCGCTCGCCGCGCTGTACGGTCTCGCGCTCGACTGCAAGCACCGCCAGGTCCTCGGCGACAACGTCGATCTCGACATTCATCCGTTCGACGAAACCAACACGCGCATCCGCCCCGACCGCCTCGCCGCGATGATCGAAGCGGCCGGCGACGGCATGGTGATGATGGTCGGCGTGCAGTCGAATCAGTTCCCGCGCGCGCTCGATCTCGCACGTCCGCTGCGCGAG
>DASVNL010000204.1:0-2881 GCA_036383875.1 Thermoanaerobaculia bacterium | reverse complement strand
TTTCTCGAACAAATCGACCGCATCCTCCAGCCACCGTCGCGCCTCGGCCGGATCGCTCGCCATCGCCGCTTCCGCCGACGCCGCATGCGCGCGGATCACGTCCGTGCCGACCATCGCCGCGACTTCGCGCATCTCGGCGAGTGCTTCGGAGTCGCCGCGTGCGCGCACGAGCAGCTCGAGTGCGATCGCGCGCTCGACCCACTTCTCCGCCATCCGCCGGCGATGCAACCGATCGATCAGTTCCGCGCAGCGTTCCTTGTCACCGCGATCGAATGCGATCTGCGCCTGGCCAAGAATCGCGAGCGTGATTCCCTCGGCGCGCGCGAACAACTCGAGCGCCTCGTCGATGCGACCTTGCCGGCGACGCAACTCGCCGAGTTGTGCGGCTGTCGCGGGAACCGTGAGTGGTCGCTTCACTTCGACCATCGCGAGCGCGGACTGCAACGCGCGATCCGCGACTTCCCACTCGCCGCGACCGACGAGCATCGCCGCGTGCTCGACTTCGCACGCGATGAACATCGAACCGATGCGCCACTTGCCCGCGAGCATCTCGATACGCTCGCCCCACTGCGCGGCGCGGTCGTAGTCGCGCACGCGTTCGCATGCGTGCAGCAAGAGACAGCACGTCGTCGCGATCGAATCGAGATCGGTGAACTCGCCCGCGACTGCCGCGGCCGCGGCTTCGTCGAGCTGACGCATGCCGTCGCGCACGTTGCCCGCCGTGACTTTGATCAATCCTTCGAGTGCGCCCGCGAGCAGTGCGAGATCGTGCAGGTCGAACTCGACGGCGATCTCCTGCGCGCGATGCGCCTGATCGCTCGCGCGTGCGAGGTCGTGATCGAAGGAGCGCGCGAAGTGACCTTCCCAGAGCGCGTGCCAGCCGTGCGCGGGACCGGTTTCGAGATTCGCGAGCAGCGTGCGTGCGCGCTGCAGCCAGCCGCCCGACACCGCCATGCCGTGCATGTCCGCGGAGTCGACGGCGATGCCGGTCGCGACGCGCGCGGCCGCGATTTTGTCGCCGCGTTCGAGGTAGAGACGGTACGCGGTTTCGCGTCGCGCGAACGACTCGTCGAAGTCTTCGAGCCAGAACAACGCCCAGCCCAGCCCTTCGAGCGCTTCAGGAGACGTCGCGTCATTCGCGAGGACGGTTTCGAACTCCGCCCGCGCCTCGGACCACGCGCCGCGTGCGAGATGTTGCCGCGCTTCCTGAAGTGGCATAGTCACGAACTATGCATCTCCGGATCGTCCTCGTCGAGCCCCTCGAAGCCGGCAACGTCGGCGCCGCCGCGCGTGCGATGAAGAACTTCGGATTCACCGATCTCTGGATCGTCGGCGGCAAGACGGAGCGCACCGACAACGTGTCCGCATGGTGGGCCGTCGGCGCGATCGACGTCGTCGAGAACGCGCGACGCGTGGACACGCTCGAAGAAGCGCTGGTCGACTGTCATCTCACCGTCGCGACAACGGCCGTGCGCGGACGGCAGGTGTTCGAGCAACTCACGCCGTCCGACATCGCGCGCGTCGCGGAAGAAACGCTGAGCGAGGAGCATCGCATCGCGGTGGTGTTCGGACGCGAGAAGTCGGGACTGACCGCGCACGAAGTCATGCTCTGCCAGCGCACCGCGCACATCCCGACGTGGCCCGAGTTCCCGACGATGAATCTCGCGCAGTCGGTGGCGATCTTCTGCTACGAGCTCGGCAAGGGACTGCGTCCGCGCGCGACGACTCCGGCCGATCCCGTTCCGCATCAACTGCTCCATCAACTCACGACGCAAACGCGCGCGCTGCTCGACGAGATCCACTGGTTCGGCGACAAGAATCCGGAGCGCGTGTGCGCCGAACTGCAAGCCGTCGCCGGTCGCGCGATGCTCACGACGCGCGAGGCGTCGCTCTTTCTCTCGATGGTGAGGAAGATGCTGAAGACGTAGCGCCGGCTTCCAGCCGGCCGGACCGCCGCCTTCCAGGCGGCGCCGGCAAGATGCCGGCGATACGGCCGCCTGGAAGGCGGCGCTACGTTCCATCTCCTAACTCCGTGCGGCCTCGCTGGCGATCGCGTAGTACGTGCCGGGGTCGGTGCGCTCGATGCGCACGCTGCGGAATCCCGCCTCGACGAGTAACTGCATCGCGCGCTCCTCGCCCCACATGCGGCCGAACGCCTCGCCGTCCTGCGCAAGCGCGACGGGCACGGAGTGCATCGCGGAGATCGTGTAGAGCATCGGCGCGAACGGATGATCGACGGCGCGCGCGAGCTGACTCGTGATCGCGACCTCCTGCATCACGAACAGTCCGTCGCGTTTGAGCGCCGCCGCGATGTGACGCAATGCGACGCGCGGAAAGCCGTGCTCGTGAATCGACTCGAGCGCGAAGACGAGATCGTACGAGTGCGGCTCTTCGATGCTTGCGCCGTCACCGACTGCGAACTCGATGTTGCGCAGTCCCGACTCCTCGACGCGATCGCAAGCGCGCGCAATGGCCTCGCCCGAGAGGTCGTAGCCGCGAAATGCGGAGCGCGGAAACATGCGCGCCATCGCGATGAGCATCGCGCCGTTGCCGCATCCCACGTCGAGCACCACCGCGCCCTTCACGAGGCGATCGCGCATGCCCGGCAACATCTCGAGCATCGCTTCGACGGCCGTGTCATCGAAGCCCTGCCACTTCTCGACGGCCATCAACTCATTGACGTGATCGTAAGCCTCGGGTGTGACGCCGCCGCCGCTGCGAAACGCGGTGACGACGAGATCTTCCATCGAGCCGAGGAGCGAGACGAGTTGCGCGGCGGGCGCCATGCTGTCCGCGCCGGCACTGCGCGAAAGCACCGCGGCGTATTCGATCGGAAGAAAGTACGTCCCGGTGCGCGGCTCGTAGTCGACGATGTGCGCCG
>DASVNL010000203.1:0-5962 GCA_036383875.1 Thermoanaerobaculia bacterium | reverse complement strand
TCTGCCGTTGCTCGTGCCGCGCACGCACTCGATCGACTCGATCGTCTCTGAGCTCGCCGCGCATGGTCTGTCCGTGCTGCATCTCGACGTCGCGCGTGAGAACGAGCTCGAGATGGCGCGCATCACCGCCGCGCGCGACGCGCAAGGATTGACGGTCGACGATCTCGAGCTCGAATCGCGATCGCCACTCGCGCCGGCGCCGGAACGCAAACCCGACTTCATCGACGTGAACGAGTTGATGCGCGCGACGTCGCTCGACGAATGGAATCGTCGGGCCGAGCAGTACTTCGCCGGACTGACGTCCGTTGACTCGCAACTCGCGAAACCGTTCTCGTCGCCGAACGACGCGCCCGCGATCCTGATCAGCGCCGGCGTCGTACTGCAGGCCGCGGGATTGCTGCCCGGTATGACCGTCGTCGACTTCGGCGCAGGCACCGGCTGGCTCACGCGATCACTCGCGCAGCTTGGCTGCCGCGTGATCTCCGTCGATGTCTCGCAGTCCGCGCTCGACATTTCGCGCCGAGATCTCGAAGCGCGTCCGCTCGCGGGCACGCAACCGTCGCCGTCATTTCTTCGCTTCGACGGCCGCAAGCTCGATCTCGACGACGCGTCCGTCGATCGGATCATCTGCTTCGATGCGTTTCATCACGTCCCCAATCCCAACGATGTGCTGCGCGAGTTCGCGCGCATCCTGAAGCCTGGTGGCCTCGCCGCGTTCTCCGAGCCCGGACCGCGGCACTCGCATTCGGCGCAGTCGCAGTTCGAGATGCGCACGTACGGCGTGCTCGAGAACGACGTCGATCTGCACACACTCTGGCCGGCGGCGCGCGAGGCTGGCTTCGCGGAGATTCGCGTCGGCGTGTTCAACGCGAATCCGCGGCTCATCGAGTTGTCCGCGTACGACGAGCTGCTCAGCGGCGGCACGGCGCTCGTCGAAGCCGCGCGCCATCTCCGCGACTTCCTGTTGAACGTCCGCACGTTCACGCTCCGCAAGCCCGGCAACGAAGCGCTCGACAGTCGCACCGCAAGTGCTCTTGGCGCCGACATCGACGTCACGCTGCGCCGCGAACCGCGCGCGGACGAACCGATCGCAGTTCGTGCGACGGTGCGCAACACCGGCGCCGCGAACTGGTTGCCCTCGCCCGCCAATCCCGGCGGCGTCTGCCTCGGCGTCCACTTGTACGGCGGCAATGAACTGCTGAAGTTCGATCACTACTGGGAGCCGCTCCCCGACGGATTGCCGGCGGGCGAAACGGCGGAGCTGGAGTTCCAACTGCCGCCGCTCGCACCCGGCTCGTATGTGCTCGAGTTCGACTGCGTCGCGCAGAACGTTGCGTGGTTCGCGACGAGCGGCTCGACTACGAAGCGACTGCCTCTCGATATTCGTCCGTGACCGACTCGCCTCTCGCAGTTTGTGCAAGCGCCTGCTCGAGATCGTCGATCAGATCGCGCACGTCTTCGAGTCCCGCGGAAAGACGAATCAGGCTGTCGCCGATTCCGACGTTGCGACGCACGTCGGCTTCGACGGATGCGTGCGTCATCGTCGCGGGATGACAGAAGAGACTCTTCGGGCCGCCGAGGCTTTCGGCGAGCGTCCAGAGTTTCAGGCGGCGCGTGAAGGCGCGCGTCTCCTCGAGCGACGCATCGAGGTCGAACGAAACGATCGCGCCGAATCGCGTCATCTGCCGTCGCGCGATCGCGTGACTCGGCGTATCGACGAGTCCCGGGTAATACACGCGACTCACGCCGTCGTGCGCGAGCAGGTAACGCGCGAGGATCTCCGCGTTCGAACAGTGACGCTCGACGCGCAGGCCGAGGGTCTTGATGCCGCGGAGAATCAGGAAGCAGTCCTGTGGTGCGGGCACGGCGCCGATGGCGTTCTGCAGGAACTTCAGCTCGTCGTAGATGCTCTGGTCGTTGGTGAGCACGGCGCCGCCGAGGACGTCGCTGTGGCCGTTGATGTACTTCGTGGTCGAGTGCAGCACCACGTCCGCGCCGAGCTCGAGCGGCTGCTGCAGCACCGGCGTGGCGAATGTATTGTCAACGACAGTGGTAATTCCTTTACCACGCGCGATGGTCGCGCAAGTGGGAATGTCGGTGACATTCAGCAGCGGGTTCGACGGCGTCTCGAGCCAGAGCAACTTCGTCTCCGGACGGATCGCTGCCTCGATGTTCGACGGCGTCGTCGTGTCGACGAACGTGAAGTCGATGCCGAAGCGCGAGAACACCTTCGTGAAGATGCGCCACGCGCCGCCGTAGAGATCCTGCGTCGAAACGACGTGATCCCCTTTGCTCAGCGTCGAAAGCACGGCGTGGATGGCGGCCATCCCGCTCGCGAACGACAGTCCGTAACGCGCGTTCTCCAGGGCCGCGAGATTCTCTTCGAGCGCGCTGCGCGTCGGGTTGCCGGTGCGCGTGTAGCAGAAGCCTTTGTTCACGCCCGGTTCTGTTTGTCCGAACGTCGAGGTCTGATGAATGGGAGTGATGACGGAGCCGGTCGCGTCGTCGGTCGCCTGACCAGCGTGAATTGCACGGGTATCGAATCGGTAAGCCATGACATCTCCTCCAAACGGCCAAAGGTGCGTTGCGTTCGTTGAAAGGGAAAGGTCGCGGAGGGCCCCGGTACTACAAGCGCGCGTAGGTGCTACGCGCTCGCGCCGGGGCAACGCATCATCATTCGGCCCAGGAGCTGGGTCGCTGCCGCGCTGGGGAGCGCGTTCATGATGAGCGTGCGAGTCATGTTGGCGCGGGAGAATACTGCCCCGACGCTTCCCGCGTCAAATGTGCGCGGTCAGGAGCCTTTGACGATGCGCTTGATCGCGCTGTGCAGCAGCACGGCGTTGCGCGTCCCCGCGACACGGGCCGCGATGCGCATCCACCACTGACGCTCTTCGTCGCGCGGCGTGAAGTCCGCGTCGAGCTCGAAGATGTGTGCGAGTGCCGCGTCGAACTCCGCGCGATCGTGGAGGCTGAGCACGCGCAGCTCTTTGTAGAAGTACTGCGCGAGCCGTTTGCGCCGCAACTCCGTGAGCTCGTTCTGTTCGCGCAGTCGCGCCTCGATCTTGTGCAGGATCGCGTGATGCGTGCGCGCGAGGACGAGCATGGATGCGTTCGTCACGCGCGCGCCGGCGTGCGTGCGCCACTCGTACGCCGAGCCTTCGAGCGTCGCGATCTTCGTTGCGCGCAGTGCGGCGTTCACGAAGTAGTCCCAATCATCGAGCAGCGGCATCGACGGATCCCAGAGCCACTCCGGATGTCGCGCGTACAGCGCGGCCGAAGTCGGAACGGAGGAACCAGCGAGCACGTCGTCGATGATGCTCGTGAACACAGGCGCCGGATAGTCGACGCCGTCTTCGCGCCAGCCCGACGCGACGATGTCCGCGTTCGTCGACTTCGCAGCGTCGAGCTCGCGCTGCAGATGTCCCGCGACGAGCACGTCGTCGGAGTCGAGGAACTTCACGTAGCGCCCCGTCGCGACTGCGAGTCCGCGATTGCGCGCCGCGCATTGCCGGGAGTTCGTCTCCATGCGCAACGCACGAACACCTTCGAGCGACTGCACGACGTCCCACGTTTCGTCCGTCGATGCGTCATCGACGACGATGATCTCGTGAGTGAATCCGCGAGACTCGCGGATCGCGGAGGCGACCGCTTCCTGCACCAGCATGGGCCGGTTGTAGACCGGGATGATGATGCTGACGTCGATGCTCACGCTTCCGATTCGAGCCGCTTCACCAGTTCCTTCAGCGCGTCGATGACTTCGGTCTTCTCGACGTTGGGCTTCTTGAATGCGAGGTTCAGCGTGAACGGCAGAGCCTTGTCCTTCAGCGCGAAGACGTAGTTCTTCGGACGGCCGGCTTTCTTCGGCTCCTGCTTCACCGCGGTCTGGCGCCGCAGATCGTCGCGCGACAACTCCCCTGCCGCGAATCCGCGCACGACCTGCTCCATCGCCTCTTCGGATCCCGCACGCGCGACCTGCACGAGCACGCTCTTGTTCGAGATCCCGGCCTCGCGACACATGAGGCGAATGCGATCCGGGATCTCGTTGATGAGCAGCGTCTCGGTCACCGTCGTGCGCGACTTGCCGATCACTTGCGAGATCTTCTCGTGGGTGTAGTTGAACTTCTGCTGCAGGATCAGCAGGCCTTCCGCTTCTTCGAACGGCGTCAGGTCTTTGCGCTGAATGTTCTCGATGAGCGCGATCTCGAGCTGCTCGCGATCGTCGACGTCGAGCTCGATGGCCGGGATCTCGTCGAGTCCCGCGAGTGTGGCCGCGCGATAGCGGCGCTCGCCGGAAATGATCTGGTAGCGATTCGGTCCGATGTGCCGGACCAGGATCGGCTCGAGCACGCCCTTCTCGCGCACGCTCGACGCCAGCTCTTCGATGTTCCCGAGCTGCGTCCGCGGCTGACTGGCATTCGGCTCGATGAACTGCAACGGCAACATCGTCCCGATGTGCCGGCCCGACCGCTTCGTCAACTCGTCGACGTAATGCGCATCCGCACGCATGACCGAGCGTTCGGGAAGACCACGTTTAGCCATGGGTTAGTTGTCCTTTGGTGGCGTGAGGAACGACACGGCCCTCGCGACAAGGTTCAGCACTCATCACTCCGCACTCATCACTCGTACCGCGAAGACCAAACCTAAACACGAGACAAGAGCTCCTCAGACAAACTGTAGTACTCCATCGCGCCGCTCGACTTCGGCGCGAAGGTGAAGATCGACTCTTTGTAGGCCGGGCTTTCTTCGAGGCGGATCGATTTGGTGATGACCGTGTTGAAGACGCGGTCGCCGAAGACGTTGCCGATGGCTTCGTGGATGTCTTTCGAGAGGGTCGTCCGTTTGTCGTGCATGGTGATGACGACGCCGAGGAGCTGGAGATTCGGGTTGGGGCGGGCTTTGATCTTCTCGATCGTTTCGAGCAGATCGTCCGTGCCTTCGAGCGCAAAGTACGACGACTGAATCGGGACGAGCACGTGCGTCGACGCGACGAGCGCGTTGACGGTGATCATGCCGAGGGTCGGTGGCGTGTCGATGAAGACGTAGTCGTAATCGTTGGCGACGTCTTTCATCCGGTCCTTGAGGCGGAACGGACCGTCCATGTCGCCGATGAGTTTCGACTCCAGTTTTGCGAGCGCGATTTTCGACGGCGCGACGAACAGATTTTCCACCGGCGTCGGGACGATCACCGCCGGCAGCTCCATCTCTTCACTCACCAGGACGTCGTACATCGACCGCGTGATCGCACGCGCGTCGACGTAGCTCATCGTGGAGTTGGCCTGCGGGTCGAGATCGATGAGAAGGGTTTTGAATCCCTTGTTGGCGACCGCGGCAGAGAGATTGATGGCGGTTGTGGTTTTGCCCACCCCACCCTTCTGATTGGCAACGGTAATGATCATTGAACCTGCGCGGATTCTACGGTCGCGTGTCGTGATTTGGAAGGAAGATCGCGCATCACATTTTGTATTTTCCGAGATCCTCGGGTGACAGGTTCTCGAACCACTTCTTCGTCTTCTCGTCCGCGTCTTCACCCGCCGATTCCGGCGTGATGGTCTGGGCCTGTTCGAGCACGGACTGGGCCACGTAAATCGGAGCTTCCGTGCGCAGCGCGAGTGCAATCGCGTCGCTCGGACGCGCATCGATCTCGAGCATCCGATCGCCCAGCATGAGGCGGATCTGAGCGAAGAACGTGGAATCGCGAAGATCGTTGATGACGATGCGCGTCACGCGCGCGTTCAGCTCGGTGATCATGTTGCGGAGCAGGTCATGCGTCATCGGACGCGGCGTCGTGATGTTCTCGAGCTGCAGGGCGATGGCGTTCGCCTCGAAGATCCCGACCCAGATCGGGAGAAAGAACTTCTCTTCATCATCCTTGAGCACGACGATCGGTGAGTTGGAAACCGGGTCGAGCATGAGGCCTTTGATGGACATCGGAACGAGATCAGACAGGTTCATGCTTCGGCCT
>DASVNL010000202.1:0-2573 GCA_036383875.1 Thermoanaerobaculia bacterium | reverse complement strand
TGTGACGCTCACCGCATCCGCGGCGACCACGGTTCGCGTCTCCGCGACAGTGAACAACGTCAGCCGCACGGTCGACGTGACGTTCAGCGCGAAGCCGACGACGACGCCTCCGATTTCGACGGTCCCGTCGATCTCCAGCGTTTCGCCTGCAATTGGCCGTCCGGCGGGCGGCGAGATCATTCGCATCACCGGTACGAACTTCAAGGCGCCGGTGCGTGTGCTGTTCGACACGGGGCTGCCTCTGCCGGTTGAGGCATCGGTCGTCGCCGTCACCGCAACGACCATCGACGTCGTCACCCCGGCCGTGAACCTCGGCGCGGGCCAGCAGTACGTCTCCGACATCATCATCATCACCGACGCCGGCTCCACCGCGGAGCAGCGCGTCCAGTCCACGGACATCTTCACGTTCCGCAACGAACAGCTCACGCCGCGCATCTCCACCGCGACGCCGAACTCCGGTCCTGTCACCGGCGGCACGATGGTCAAGATCTTCGGCGACGGATTCCAAGCGCCGGTGCAGGTGCTCTTCGGCACCGCCGAAGCGCGCGTGGTCGAAGTGAAGTACGGCGAGATCCTCGTGGAAACGCCGGCAGGTCGCGACACCGCTCCGGATGGATCCGGCGTCGTCGTCGGCCCCGTCGACATCGTCGTGCGCAACATCGCCTCCGCGACGTCGACGTCGCTGTCCAGTGGCTTCTTCTACAAGAACGCGGTGCAGATCACCGCGGTCGGTCCGACGGAAGGTCTGTTCTCCGGCGGCACGCGCGTCCAGATCGACGGCAGCGGATTCCTCGCTCCTGTCGCGGTGACGATCGGTGGTGTCGCGGCGCAGCCGATCTCGGTCAGCGGCACCCGCATCATCGCGCTCACGAGCGGCGTCAACATCACGACGTGCGCCGACGTCACCGGTCCGGTCTCCGTGACCAATATCGCGAACGGCGATCAGGCCTCCGGCCCGGCGTTCACGTATCGCGTACCGAAGCCCTCGATCATCGGCGTCTCGCCGAGCCCGATCGTGGAAGGCGGCATCATCAACGTCGTCGTCGCGAACGCGCAGCCCGGCACGAACCGCATCAAGCTCGGCGATCGCGTCGTGTTCCCGACCTCCGCGGTGTTCGCGGCCGACGGCTCGGCGACGTTCACCGTCGCGGTTCCGACGAACTTCGAGTTCCCGACCGAGGCTTGCACCAACGGCTCCGTGACGGGCGAGCGCGACACTCCGCTGCTGCTCGACGTGACGTACCAGAACGTGCAGACCAGTTGCGCCGACACTGCGACCGACGCACTCGTCGTCAATCCGTCCAACAACACCTGCCAATTGCCGCCTCCCGCGGAGCTCGTGCAGGTGAATCCGATCTCGCCCGCCTGCGCCGATGCAGGGACGGTGTCCGCAGCGTCCGGCACCGGCACGGCGACGATCACGTTCAGCAACATCGGCGGTCAGCCGCTGACGATCGTGCGCAACACGATCACCGGTCCTCAGGCCGCTGAGTTCAGCGTCGCGCCGTCGTCGCTGTCGATCGATCCGGGCCAGTCCGGATCGTTCACCGTGACGTTCGATCCTGCCGCGGCTGGCGCGAATCGCAGCGCGACCGTGAACTTCGTCACCAACGACACGGACGAGGGCTCCATCAACGTCTGCCTCGAAGGCGACGCGACTCCGTAAATCGCAACGAACCATGACTCGACCGAACCGCCCCGCAGTGCCGGGGCGGTTCGCGTCTGGTGCGGTTAGAATTCAGGTCCCGAATGGCTCAGCCGGCGACGAATCCGAAAATTGAAGAGCTGCGGTTCCGCCTGAAAACGGATCCGAAGAGCCGTCTTTTCTATCAGCTCGCGGAAGAGTTGCGCCGTGGCGGGCAGTATGCCGAGTCGGAGCAGATTCTGCGACAGGGGCTGGTCGTCTATCCGACGTACCTCGCGGCGTGGGTGAGTCTCGGCCGCGTGCTGCGCGAGCAGCGCAACGAAGAGGGCGCAGTCGAGGCGCTGAACAAAGCGCTGCTGCTCGATCCGGGCAATGTCGTCGCCGCGCGGCTTCTCGCCGACGCCTATCTCGCCCTCGGCGAAAAGGTCGAGGCGATCAAAAAGTACAAACTCGTGCTGGCGATCCTGCCGGCCGACGAAGACCTGCGCATCACCATCGAACGTCTCGATCGCGAGATTCATCCTCCGGCCGTCAGCGCATTCGAGGTCGAGGAATCGGAACCGGAGATCGAGCCGACGGCTGCGACTCCGGCGTTCGCGTTCGAGAATCAGAACGAGCTCGCCGAGACGACCGAAGTGCCGATGCCCGGCGAAGCGACGGTCATCGATGCGCGCGACGCGTTCACCGAAGACTCGCCGTTCGACAAGACCACGCCGCCGTTCGCGCTCGACGACAGCGATCGTTCGACGGGCGACGACGAGCCGATGTCGCGCGCGCACGAAGAGAGTCCGTTCGAAGAGCCAGTGCAGAGCGCGATCGCCGATGCGCTCGAAATCGAGTCGCCGATCGGGATTCAGATCGAGTACGCGCCGGTCGCTGCCGAAGTCGCAGCGCCGACCGCGCCGGAGCTCGATGAATCCGACGTGTT